>JBBDNB010000044.1 GCA_040877935.1 Chitinophagales bacterium | reverse complement strand
CCTATTGCGTTTTAGTGAATTTCTGAGCTCTTAAATAATTATCGAACTCAGGTTATAGTAAGTGCATTAAATTCTGATCTAAAAGATTTTGAAGATGCTGTTCAGAGTTCTGCGGCTGAGTTTAATGGAATTGAAGCAATTATTACAAGAAATAAGAGTGACTTCAAAAACAGTTTAATACCAATCTTCACACCAAAAGAATTTTTAAATAAGAACTGATATCTCCCCCGAGCATAAAATAATTTCGCTTTACACCAATATACATAAAAACATCCTTCCCTCCACTCCAAAATAGCCCTGCATTCGTTTTACGCATATTTTAGCATCTTTGCTTTGAAGAGGCACAAATTATGAATGAAAACCCACTTATAGAAATATACACCGATGGTGCATCACGAGGAAATCCCGGACCGGGGGGATATGGCACTATTCTAAAAGCCGGAAAATATTATAAAGAACTGAGCCAGGGCTATAAATGTACCACCAACAATCGCATGGAGCTTTTGGCAGTTATTGTTGGACTGGAAGCATTAAAACTTCCAAATTCAAGGGTTAAAGTTATTTCAGACTCAAAATATGTAGTAGATGCAGTAGAAAAGGGCTGGGTTTTTGGCTGGGAGAAAAAGCAGTTTAAAGGAAAGAAAAATCCTGATTTGTGGAAACGCTTCTTAAATATTTACAGAAAACACAGGGTGAGGCTTGAATGGATCAAAGGCCACAATGACCACCCCATGAACGAACGCTGCGATGAATTGGCTGTTGAAGCTGCTTTGAGCAAAGATCTTTTAGTGGATGAAGGTTTTGTGAAAAACGAAAAAGGATTGTTTGAATAGCTTTGTCTTTGGTCATTAAACCTTTTCCTGCTCCTGAGCCAGGAAGCTTTCCACTTTGTCAACCATTGTAGCTGAGCCCAAAAATACCGGCACACGTTGGTGCAATTCTTTGGGCTTGATTTCCAGTATTCTATTTCCCCTACCATCGGTGGCTTTTCCACCCGCCTGTTCAACAATAAAAGCCATAGGGTTACATTCATAGAGCAATCTTAATTTGCCTTTGAGGGCTGAGGTAGTTGCAGGATACATAAATATGCCGCCCTTGAGTAAATTCCTGTGTATATCGGCCACCATAGAGCCCACATAGCGCAGCGAATAAGGTTTTGGATTGCGCTCATCAATGCCCTGGCAATAGCGGATATAATCCTGAATGCCCATTGAAAATTGCAGGAAATTCCCCTGGTTGATCGAGTAGATTGTACCGCTTTCAGGAATTCTAATATTCGCATGCGACAGACAAAATTCTCCAATAGAAGGATCAAGCGTAAAACCATTCACCCCATTTCCGGTCGTATAGATCAGCATTGTAGAAGAACCATAAACAATATAACCCGCTGCTATTTGCTCCAGGCCTTTTTGCAAAAAATCTTCCTTTGTACAAGCGCCATTTTCACTCAGGCGTTTGTAAATGGAAAAAATCGTGCCCACGGAAATATTCACATCAATATTGGAAGAACCGTCCAAAGGATCCATAGCCACTACATAATCTCCATTCATACAATAATCATTGTGCATATTGATGAAATCATCATTTTCTTCTGATGCAATGCCCGCACAATTCCCGCCCATGGATAGCGCACTTATAAATTCTTCATTGGCAAAAACATCCAGTTTCTGCTGGTCTTCGCCCTGAATATTGGACGAGCCTGCCTGTCCCAATATATCTACCAGGCCTGCTTTGTTTACTTCGCGGTGCACCATTTTGGCAGCAACACCTATATCGCGCAGTAGAGAAGACAATTCACCGGTAGCATAGGGAAAGTCTTTTTCATTTTGAATAATGAATTCATCTAAAACAATTACTCTTTTTCTTCCCATTTTCATTTTTCAATTTGAATACAAATATCCTGAATTAATTCCGCTTAATCAGAACGCATGTATATAAAAACGCTATTCGCTTCGCAAAGAGTTACACAAATAGTATCAGCAGGTTACTTAATTTAAGCGGACAGTCCTATCTTTGCAGCCCTATGCAAAAAGCCAAATGCCAGATTTATCCAGCCCAAAAAGCCGACATGAAAGATGTAATGGCTTTGATCCGGGAATTGGCCGAGTTTGAAAAAGCTCCGGAAGCAGTTGATATTGATGTGTCGCAATTAGAGCAAGACGGATTTGGCCCGGAAGCAATTTTTAAGGTATTGCTTGCAAAAGTTGAAAACCGGGTTGTTGGTATGGCACTGTATTATCCCGCCTACTCCACCTGGAAAGGCAGAATGGTCTATCTTGAAGATCTTTATGTAAAAGCATCCTATCGCAATAATGGCATTGCCACGCAATTAATGAATGCGCTGATTTCCAAATCAAAAAAATGGGGTGCCAAACGCGTCAAATGGCAGGTGCTGGACTGGAACGAAACGGCCATTCAGTTTTACAAAAAATTCAATGTGCAATTTGATTCCGAATGGGTCAATTGCGATTTATACGAAGAAGAAATCCAAAAATTTTAAAGCCTGATCAATGAGAATTTTCAAGTTTGGCGGGGCTTCCATTAAAGATGCCCAACACATCAAGAATGTAGTTGAAATCATTAAAAAACACAGTGATCAACCCTTAGTGGTTGTTATTTCCGCAATGGGAAAAATCACCAATGCTATGGAGGAAGTGGTGCAATACACTTTCGATAAAAAAGCGAAGGAAGCTGCTGCTAAAATAGATGAGATAAAAGCGCAACACCTATCTATACTCAGGGATTTGTTTGGCGATAAAAGCAATATGGCAGAAGAAATGCTGCTTAATCTTTTTGAACAAGTATATGATGTGCAAAAATTCCACTGCCACCCGGATGTGGAAAATCGCTACAACAGGCTCTACGATAAAATTGTACCCTTTGGCGAGCTGGTTTCTACCACGATGGTCAACCTCTATCTCAAATCCCAGAATTTCAAAAGCTGTTTCCTGGATGTGCGCACAGTTATCAAAACCGAGGAAATATTCCGTGAAGGAAAAGTGCTGTGGGACATCACACAATCGCTGGTAGAAGACAAACTGAAAGAAAAGCTGAAAAATGAAATTGTAATCACCCAGGGTTTTTTGGGAGGGACAATCAATGGTGTCACCACTACTTTGGGCCGCGAAGGTTCTGATTATACTGCTGCTATTTTGGCCTATTGCCTGAATGCCGACAGTGTGACCATTTGGAAGGATGTTGCCGGGGTGCTGAATGCCGATCCAAAGATGGTGAAAGGAGCTCTACTGCTGGAAAACATTTCCTACAGTGAAGCACTTGAACTGGCTTATGCCGGAGCTACTGTCATCCACCCCAAAACCATAAGGCCACTGCAAAGCAAAAATATTCCACTGCGTGTTTTCTCTTTTTACAATCCTGAAGAAAAGGGAACAATCATATCGAAAGAAAGAGACCATGATAAGCTTATCCCTTCTATTATTTTCAAACAAAAACAAGTCTTGCTGAAGTTGAAAAGCAAGGACTTTTCCTTTATCACCGAGCAGAACCTCAGCCACATTTTCGGGCTGCTTTCTGAAAAGCGCATCAAAGCCAATATGATGCAATTGACAGCCGCTGATTTTTCTGTTTGTGTAAATGAGGACCGCAAGCTTTCAGAACTCTGCGACCTACTGGCAGAGCATTATGATGTCAAAAGCATCGAAAATCTCAGAATGATTACCATAAGACATTACAACCAGGAAGCAATAGACAATTCCGTAAATGGGCAAAAAGTAATGCTTTCGGAAAAACTGGAAGATGCAGCACGTTTTGTACTGCAGGAGGAATAGTAATAAATCACTCACAAATACTCTCCAAAATCAACTCTTCAAAACCGTGTAAGGCCCTGCGGGCATAACGCACTTTTTTTGGCGCGACAAAATCATAAGAAACTTCAAGGAAAGGTTTTTCTTTCTGATTGGGCTGAAAATATTGTGCGTCATTTTTCCTGTAATTGACCTGAATGGGAATATCCTCGTAATAACTAAAATATTCGGGATGGGAAATCACGCCAAGGGTAGCACAATCATAAGGGATAAAACCATGCACGCCAAACAAGCTTTCATTCAGTTCCATCCAGGGTTGAAGCGTTTTGTATAACCATTGATCTGCCTCACCCCCATCTATCAGGCACTGCAAATCAATATTGCCAATAAAAGTATAGGAACTGGGTTGGTAGCCCGAAAAAACCAAATGAACGGACGATTCAAGCAAAACATTCATGGAAGCGGTGTCCATTTCATAATTATAGTCATAGACATTCAGCTTTCCCAGACCAGGATTAAAAGGCAAAGCGGGAGTTCGTGCAGCACAAATTACTATGGAGTCAATCTGTGGAATGATATCGGGGTGGTTTTTAACAAGTGTGGCGATATTGGTCAGCGGTCCCAAAGCCAATATGCTAAGTTTTTCCTTTTTCAGGGAATTGTACATTGCCCGGGTAGCATCATTCTCAGTTCCCAGATCATTTGCATGGGGAGAACCTTTGAATACAGAAATGTTTTTTTTAGGAGCCTGCCAATTGAGGATTTTATGAATGACATCATAACCGTAATCCACATAAGTAATATTGCTGATTCCGGCTATTTCTATTTGAGGCTGTTTTAAGGCCATGATCAGCGCAATGCCATCATCCACCTCGCGGGCTTCGTCATCCTGCATACCAATCATTATATCGGTATCAAGCCAGATTTTCGTTTGAGCTGTTATTGAAATTTGAAAGAAAACAAGGAATAAGAGCGTTAATTGAATTTTCATAAAAAAATCAAATAAATATTACACTCTTAAAGTAATGGGTTAATTATTGAATTGGGCAAACTTAAATCTTACAATTAAGTTTAGCGCAACAATTGAATGGTAAAATAAAACTGAGACTCGGTACTAAATACACTGCTCCTGTTGTATTGGAGCTTGCTCTTGTGTAATCTGTCCCGGACAGCCATCTCTTTGGCAAGAAGTAAAGCCAAGTCCTACAACTGCAACTATTGCTGCCAATCCGAAATTTTTCTTTAGTAACTTTCTGAATTCCATATCGATTTGTTTTATTATCATTTGAATACTAACGTAGCCTTTCTATTTTTGGTGTAAAAATACACAATTTAATATACCCTACAATGAATCTACACTTTATTGCCATTGGTGGTAGTATAATGCATAATCTTGCGATTAGTTTACGGAAAAAAGGTTTTAATGTTACAGGTTCTGACGATCAAATATATGATCCCGCTGCATCAAAACTTAAAAAATACAATATTTTTCCTGATAAACCGGGTTGGGATGCCAATAGAATCCACGAAAATATAGATGCCGTAATTTTGGGAATGCATGCCAAAAAGGACAACCCCGAATTACTCAGGGCTCAGGAACTTGGGTTGAAAATTTACTCATTCCCCGAATATGTATATGAGCAAAGCAAAAAGAAAAAGCGTATTGTAGTAGGTGGAAGCCATGGCAAAACCAGCATTACCTCTATGATTATGCATGTTTTGACCAAAACGGGCAAAAAATTTGATTACCTGGTGGGATCAGAGCTGGAAGGTTTTGAGCTCATGGTGCAAATTTCTGATGCTCCGCTTATAGTTATTGAGGGTGACGAATACCTTGCTTCTCCCCTCCTACCTGTTCCAAAATTCCACCTTTATCATCCGCATATTGCAGTGATAAGCGGCATTGCATGGGATCACTTTAATGTATTTCCAAGCTACGAAAATTACAAAGCACAATTCGAAACTTTTATAGATAAAATTGTAGCAGGTGGCAAAGTGATTTTCAATAAAGAAGAACCCGAATTGATTGAAATGGTGAAAAAATTCGATCAAAAAAACCTTGTTATTCAGGGGTATTCCACGCCTGATTACAGTGTGGATGATGGAGTTACTACCCTACATTTCAATGGGAAAAATTACGGCCTTCAGATTTTTGGCCAATACAATTTGCAAAATATGGAAGCCGCTCATGCTGTTTGCCAATCGCTGGATATTAGCGATGATGCTTTTTATACTGCCATGCAAAGTTTCCGGGGGGCTGCCAAAAGAATGGAAACCGTATTGAACAAACCTGATTTGAAAATTTACCGGGATTTTGCCCATGCACCTTCTAAATTAAAAGCAAGTGTTGAAGCGGTTAAAGAGCAATATCCTGATCACAATTTAACTGCTGTGTTTGAATTGCACACCTTCAGCAGTCTGAACAAAGGCTTTATTGACCAATATAAAAACTGCATGGAAAAAGCAGACCATGCAGCGGTTTTGCTTAACCCTGAAGTTTTAGAACACAAAAACCTTCCTCCTATTAGCGATGATGATCTGCGCAATTATTTCAATCAAAAAACACTCCATATTGTGCACAATAATGCGGAGCTTCTGGAATTTTTAAGCAATCATAAGGCGAATAAAAGTGTACTTTTAATGATGAGTTCAGGAACTTTTGATGGATTAGATATGAAAAAGCTAAAAGCAACCGTTTCCCTGTCTTAATTATCAAAGTATCTAATTTAGATTTTTTAAATTCACATTTATTAAGCTTGGAAAATAAATTATTGTTGTTCTGCTTAGTATTTTTAACCCTCTATTAAAAATAATTCATTGAAACGCATCCTAATTATAATTCCTACTTATAACGAAAAGGAAAATATAGCTCGAATGGTAGAGAGTGTTTTCCAACAGTCGGATGATTTTCACTTGCTTATTGTCGATGACAATTCACCCGATGGCACAGCCGGCCTGATCAAAGAATTGATGGAGCAATACCCCAATCGCTTATTTTTGGAAAGCCGCCAGGGAAAGCTCGGATTGGGAACAGCCTATATTCACGGGTTTAAATGGGGCATTAAAAACAATTACGACTATATCTTAGAGATGGATGCTGATTTTTCCCATCCCCCTGAAAAGCTTATAGAATTGGTGGCTGCTTGCGAAAACGGAGCCGATATAGCTGTAGGATCGAGATATACAAGCGGAGGAAAAGTTAAAGACTGGCCAATGAGCCGGATCATGCTCTCCTATTTTGCCAATTTGTATGTACAGTTTATCACCTGGATACCCTGCCGGGACGCTACTGCGGGTTTTGTATGCTACAAAAAAGAAGTTTTAGAAACCATAAACCTGGATAGCATTAAGTTTATCGGCTACGCTTTTCAAATAGAAATGAAATACAAGGCTTGGAAACTGGGATTTGGTATTGCTGAAGTACCCATCACCTTTGTTGACAGAATTCGCGGCACCTCTAAAATGTCAACACATATTTTTAAAGAAGCCATGTTTGGCGTATTGGAATTAAAGTGGAAAGGGCTGACGGGTAAGCTTTGACCAATTTTAGCTGTATTTTATTGTAAATGACTGTTTTCAGAACAAGCCTAACGAAGAAATCAGACATTATGGACAGACTCTAATTATCAGTTCGTTGCATCTCAACACGGAATCAGCAGCAACTGAAACAAAAAATTCGGGATGAATAATCCCGAATTCAAGTAAAAAAATAAAATGTTGTTTCTTGCTTGTTTAAAACCTATGCGATTTTGCTCAATTTGATTTTGATGTCCTGTATTTTCTTTTTTTGAACTTCAATATTGGCTCTTTGAACCGCCTGTGCATCTTGCATATTGGAAGTATTTCTTTCTGCTTCACGAATTTCTGTTTTGCTCTTCACCAAATCCTTGGCTTCTTTTTCATTGCTCTTTTGCAAGTCCTTCTTATCGTCTTCTAAATTGTCAAGCGTTTTCTTTGCTCCCTTTGTGGCATTGGGATCGGAGGCAGTGTACTCCACCATTTCCTTTTGATCCTCTATTTTTTTGGATGAGCTTTTTATATCGCTTTTGGTGGTTGCAATAGATTCCTTAGCCCGTTCATTGGAGCGCTCATTTTCAGCAATTGCTTTCAATGAAGCTTCCTCGTTTTTAATCATTTCGCTTAGTTGCTTTTCCATTTCCTCCAGTTTGTCCTGCTCGGTTTCCAATTCAGCTTTTACAGCTTCTCTATATTGCGGCACAGCAAAATCACGAATATATTTTTGAACGGCCAATTGCTGTCCATTTCCCCGCTCTGAACTTTGCAAAGGTCTATTTCGCTGAGTAAACCAAGCTGTGAGGCGAACCCCGTCAGATGTTCCAAACAATTTGCTTTGAACATCAAAAGGTTTATTGGAAATATTTTTATCGACTGCATTGTTTTGGATGTATTCACCATTCGATTCACTCGCTCTTCCTTTACTTTTCTTGGAGAGGTATTTCGTCCACTCTTTTTCCACATCTTTCAAATTAGCTTGGGGAATATCTACGGTATATGAATTTTGGGCATCTCTGGTTACAGATTGATGGGCCACTGTTACGTTAATTGGTTCTTGCGCAAAAGTGAAAATTGAAAAAGCAGACAGTGCTGCTGTAAATAATATTGTTTTCATAATAGTTTGGTTTAAATTTTTAAAAATTAAAAAGTTAAAAAAACAAACCGGAGCCACGAATGACTCCGGTTGCTAATTTATCTACAATCGAAACCTCTCGCTTCGTAGAAATCTACAGTAGCTCCATATTCAGTATTGCTGTTGTAATCTCCTTCACAAAGCCTAACTTCAGGCTCGGAATCTTTGTTGCAGACCACACATTTTCTGCAAGAGCTAAAGCCCATTACAATTAAAAATGCCAATGTAGAGGTAATAAATAATTTTTTCATTTTGTTAAAGTTTTTTTGTTATGTTTTGAGTTAAATTTATTTGATTGATAATTGAAATATTACAGCACTCTGCGGCCACTGATTACCCTAAGTATTATAGCTATGAGTGCAATCACTAGCAATATGTGAATGATCCCCCCGGTATTAAAAGCGAAGAACCCGAGTGCCCAGCCTATTATTAGAATTACGGCAATGATGTAAAGTAGATTTCCCATGGTCTTTTATTTTTTTATGAGGAATGAAAATTTGATGATGTAAAGATGGGGCTACTATGGGGCTAAATCCTTACACAATTCAGGGAAAGAATTACATCATTCACACATCCCTTCAAAAATGATTAACTTAGAGACATGAAATTATATGTCAAATACATGGTTTCCCTTCGCTGCAAGATGATGGTGAAAGAGAAACTTGAGAAAATGGGGCTGCACTATGTAACAGTTGAACTGGGAGATGTGGAAATTATCGAAGACATTACTCCTGAGCAGCGCAATCAATTGAAAATCGAATTGCTTGAATCAGGGCTTGAGCTGATGGACGATAAAAAAGCCATGTTGATAGAGAGAATAAAAAATGTCATTGTAGAAATGGTACACAATGAGCCGCAAATGCCAAAGATCAAACATTCCATTTATCTCAGCCAAAAACTAGAGCACGACTATACTTATCTTGCCAATATTTTTTCTGAAACTACGGGCATCACCATTGTGCAATTCTTCATTGCCCATAAAATTGAAAAAGTAAAAGAGCTGCTCTTGTACGATGAGCTCAACCTTACTGAAATATCCTACAAACTGGATTACAGCAGCGTGGCACATCTGTCCAATCAATTCAAGAAAATAACAGGATTAACGCCCAGCTACTTCAAGCAAATCAAAAAGAAAAGACGACAAGCGCTTGAAAACTTAAAAATGGTGTGATTTCAAGCGGGAATACTTGCTTGCTGCAAGCAGGAATTTCCTAATGCATTTCAAATCAAACCCTCAGTAAAAAATTATCTTTATTAAAAGGTGGATGCTGATAGAGGTGTGCAGTTGAAATTGCTTTGGACAATACTTCCTTGAGCACAATAAAGCTATTGGGTTTTTGGATATAAACATTTGCACCGTTTATAAATGTAGCATCAATATCCTTTTCAGAAGCTGAGGTAGAAAAAATGGCAATGGCTATATCCTTTAACTTTTTGTCGCTTCTAATTTCTACCAAACATTCCAAACCGTTTTTTTGCGGCATGTTCAAATCCAAAAAAATAAGTTGGGGCAAAGGGTTACCACCTTTTTTAAGATAGTCCATCAATTGATTTCCATCATTCACCGTATGAACAACTGATTTTATTTTCAATTCACCAATAGCTTCCTTAAAAAGAAGGCGATCGCCATCATCATCATCGGCAAGTAGTATGTTAATTGCTTTGGTTTCCATATAAATAATTATTTAGTCTTCAGGAATATAAATATCAAAAGTAGCCCCTTCATTCAAGGTGCTTTTAGCAGTAATTGCGCCATCGTGATAAGACACAATCTTTTTCACAATCGACAAGCCAATGCCAGTGCCCGGATATTCGTCTCTGCTGTGCAATTTTTGAAATACCTCAAATATCTTGTCCTTAAATTTGGGAGCAAAACCAATACCATTGTCTGAAAAAGAAATGTGGCAATAATTTAATTCAGGCAATAGCATGGTGTTTTTCACAGTATCGCCTTTTACAATACTGCTCTTGATTACGATGTGTGGCCGCTGTCCAGGTTTTGAAAACTTAATGGAGTTGCTGATCAGGTTTTGCATAAGCTGCCGGAACTGGAAAGGGATGATTTTAGCCATTCCCAATTCATCGGCTTCAATATTTACCTGCTTTTCGTCTATTTCTACTTTGAGTTCTATTTTCACATCCTCAATAATAGTTTTCAGGTCTGTAATTTCAAAATCCCCTTCCGTAGTTTTTACCCTGGAAAAAGTCAGTATATCTTTAATGAGCACCTGCATGCGATTGGCGGCAGACTGCATCCGTTGGAAATAATCCTTGCCCTTAGGAGATAGGTTCTTGTTTTCTTTTTCAAGAATACGGTCTGCAAAGGTTTGTATTTTGCGCAGTGGCTCTTGCAAATCGTGGCTGGAAACGTAAGCAAAGGATTCAAGCTCGGAATTCACTCCTTCAAGCTCCTGAATTTTTTCTTCTAGTGTTTCATTTGCTTCCAATACTTCTTGGGTTCTGTCAACAACTTGCCTTTCCAATTCTTGTTTTAGCTCCTGCTGTCCTTGAATTTCGGTATCTGTACCAATCCACATTGTTATTTTTCCTTGCCCATCTTTCTGTGCCAATCCGCGCGTTAAATGCCACTTATAGATTCCTGCCGTATTCAAAAAGCGGTGTTCCACTTCAAAATTATCTCCTGTGGAAAGGGAGCGCAGCCAGACATCTTTGGTTTTGGGCCAATCATCTGGATGAACGGCTTTTTCCCATCCCCAGCCCTTTAATTGATTAAATGTAAGACCGGTATATTCAAACCAACAGCTATTGAGATAATTCAGATTTCCCGCTGCATCCGCAGTCCATATTTTTTGGGGCATCAGCTCGGCCATCTGCCTAAATCGTTTTTCGCTTTCTTCAATTTTCCCTAGTATTTTAGAGCGCACTGTATTGTCTTCAATCGATAGCAGAATTAATTTTTCCTTGTTATTCTTATTGACTACTTCCCATGCATTCAATAGCAATACCCTTTTTCCTATGTTTGAAAATGTATGCGTAACCTCAAAATGGATAATCTTTGATTTTTCAGGAAGGATCTTTTCAAGTAATGTGCGCAAAGCAGGGATATTCCATTGTTTATCGCCTATATCATAAATCAAAAGACCTTCCGTTTCCGCTTCGTTTACACGGAATGTTTTATAAAAAGCATTGTTCGCTGTTTTTACCATCAAGTTTTCATCTAGCACCAGCAAAGGTTCGCGAATATTGGCTAAAATAGCCTCGGCATAATCCCGCGCCTCTGTCACGTGTTCGTTCAAACTGAATATTTCCTGATTTACCACTATCAACTCTTCATTCGTACTTTGCAGTTCTTCTTTTCCGGTTTCTAATTCTTCGTTCAGGCTTTGCAATTCTTCACTACTGCTCAGCAATTCTTCATTTGCAGTTTGTAGCACTTCGTTGGCTGCTTCTTGATCTTCGATAATGCTGTGCATATCTTCGCGCTTTTGCTCCAATTCCTGTTCTAATTGCTGGATATATTGATCTTTGCTGTTGCTTTTTGATTTACTGGGGGCCGTTTTATCGATGCTATTTCTAGAACCTGACTGATGGTCGCTATGCGATTTAGAATCGTGAAAGAGAATCATATAATGCGGCTCTATCATATTGGGGAGCGGAAGTGCCTCTATAGCGATTTTATGTGTGCCATCTTCTGTTGTCAAGGTGATATTTTCTTTTGAAACAGGGGCATTTTGTTTTTTTACATTGTGCAAAATACTGCGCAATTCAAAAGACAATCCGCTTTTTGCCATTTTTAATAAGTTGTGGCTTGGCTTGCCGGGCGACTGCTCTAAAAAGCGTCCTGTTTTGCCCCTGAAATGCACGATGTCCGCAGTTTCGTTGATCACCACACCGGCAGGGCTATAATTGCGGAGTATAATATCATCTGCCGTTTTTTGAAAATCGGTTCGTGAAGTTTCGTTTCCTGTCGGGGCTTCAATAGGACTAAGACTTTGTTCGCTTCGCTGACTGGCCACGTGCATGTATTTTCCGGGCCCATCTTTGCGTGAAAATAATTTGTCTTTTTTTTCAACTACAGCAAATAGTTCAGGCACTCCAGTGATACTTTCTGTTTTACCGAGCAGCAATATTGCCCTCGGATTTAAGGCATAATGAAAGGTGGTCAATGCCTTTTTTTGCAAATAGGGATCCATATAAATAAGCACATTGCGACAACTGATAAAATCCATTTTGCCGAATGGTGGGTCTTTTAATAAATTGTGAATGGCAAACACGCACATATCCCGCACGTTTTTATTCACCAGATAATTGCCATTGTGTTTCTTGAAAAATTTCTGCAAGCGTTTTGGCATTAAGGCTTCCACCTCTTTTTTAGTATAAATACCAGAGCGCGCTTTTGCAATGGCAGGTTCGCTTAAGTCGCTGGCAAAAATTTGCACTCTTCTATTGTCGTCCAATATTTCCCTAAAACACATGGCAATGGAATAGGCCTCTTCTCCTGTGCTGCATCCCGCTACCCACACCCGTATGGTTTCGCCAGGCGCTTTGTTTTCTACAATGCGCGGAAAAACATTTTCACATAAATAGTCAAAGGTATCTGTGTCGCGAAAAAAAGCTGTTACCGGAATTAAAAGATCCTGGTATAAAATATTTTGCTCCGCAGTATTTTCCCTTATTTTTTTAAGGTAAGTGGCTAGCTTATCGATTTTACTCAAGGCCATCCTGCGCAATATCCTTCTGCGCACTGTTGTCTGTTTATAATAAGTAAAATCGACTCCCTTGCGAATGGATAGCAGCGCGAGAATTTTTTTAAAAACCTCCTCCTCGGGCTGCAAGAGGTTTTGCAGATCCTCATCACTTTTATCCATATTGGAGCAAAGCTCTATTAATTTTTGCGGAATTTTTTCTGGTGTAAGAATGAAGTCAACCACATTTGCCTGCACTGCGCTGTGGGGCATTCCGTTGTAAGCAGCGGAGGCTTCTTCCTGCGCAATGGTAATGCCACCGTGATCTTTTATCATTTTCAGCCCCAGTGTGCCATCGCTGCCAGTGCCCGATAACACCACCCCTATCGCATGGCTTTGATGCACCTCTGCCAAGGAAGTGAAAAATAAGTCTATGGGCAGGGTGCGATCGGTTATGCTTTTTTCAGGACGCTTAGTGAGCAATAAAACGCTATCCCTTGCCACCATCATTTTATTGCTGGGAATCACGTAAATATGGTTCGGCTCCACTTTAATGTCATCCGTAATTTCTACAACAGGCACACTTGTTTCTTTTTGCAAAATTTCTGGCAACATGCTTTCGTGGTGCGGATCAAGATGCTGAACCAGCACGAATGCCATACCTGAATCTTCGGGAATGGTTTTGATCAGTTTTTTAAAGGCATCCAAGCCGCCTGCGGAGGCGCCAATACCTATTACTGGAAATAAATTGGCAGATTTAGTTGATTTTTTTCTGCTTTTTTTTGGATCGGCTGTTGGTTTCATTTCAATTTGGGATTTTCTGTAATTCCCGTAAGGATAAACTTTTCCTTTAAGGGAAGGGGGCTATTTTCCTGCCCCAGAAGGCTAAGCACATTTTGTATTATATTTTTGAGCTGTGAGAATTTAGGGGGTTTGTGGATATAATAATGCGCGGCATCTTTATAGACCTGTACTACCATATCATTATCAGAGGAGGTGGAAAAAATAACTACCGATAAATTTTGGAGAAGCTCGTTGTTTTTTATTTCCGATAAACAGTCCAATCCATTTTTGCGCGGCATATTGATGTCGAGAAAAAGAATATCCGGAAGTTTATTGGCTTTATCAGTGAGCCACTGCATCAATTGTTCGCCATCGTGGACCATTTTAAGCTGGACATCTACCTGCAATTCCTCCAGTGCTTCTGTAAATAGAAAGCAATCGTCCAAATCATCATCTGCAAGAAGGATATTTAGGGGATTTTGAGGGGATTTATTTGAATTTTTCATTTCTATTAATATAGTAAAAATTAAGGATGAATACTAATGCATCAAGAATCTCATTTGCTTTATTAAATCAGGGTTCAACTTCAACCATTTTTTGGCAGAATGTCTTTCATGCCCCATGAAAAGCCTTGTGAAAATTGGTCGTTCAGAAGAAATTATTTTATCCTAATTTAAATTTCAGGTCTGTTGAACTAGCCAATGTAGCCACAAGATAATTCCACAGTAGCCACAAGATAATTCCTCAGTAGCCACAAGATAATTCCTCAGTAGCCACAAGATAATTCCTCAGTAGCCTCAAGGCATGCCTTGAGGCTACTGAGGAATTGTGCTAGGCGTAATTGTGAATTTACTTCAATCATTCCATAATGTTATTGCAATGTGTGAATCATGTAAGTATTTCCTAAAATTTTGTAACAATTTCCTTCACATACTTTCCGAATTTTAATCAAATTTCAATACACTTTTGCGCATGTTGTTCTCCCTGCAAAACTTCCGGACACAGGTTTTGTTATATACTAAGCACCTGTAGGCAAAACAGTAAAAATGAAAACCACAGAAAATACCTTTCCCACAATCCTACTGCTGATAGCGTTGGCTACGCTTCTTTCTGGATGCGTGTTGTTCCCACAGGCTCAATACAACAAAGCGCAACGCACAGCACCTTATGATGTGGTAATCGTGCCGGGGTTCCCTTACACGGAAAGCGAGCAGGAAATCAACTTTGTGATGCGGCTGCGAGTGTTTTGGGCTTATCACCTTATAAAGAACGGCATTACCGAAAATGTGATTTTTTCAGGAGCCGCAGTACACACGCCCTATGTGGAATCGGAGATCATGGCGCAATATGCCCAAAGCCTGGGGATTCCAGCCAAGCACATTTTTGTGGAATCGAGGGCAGAGCACAGTACAGAAAATCTTTTTTATGGATACGCACTCGCGCTGAAATTAGGGTTTGATCACATTGCAGTCGCCACTGACCCTGTTCAGGCTATTCTAATAAAGATTAATACCCGGAAAGATAAGCTGCCGGTGGATTTCATCACCGCAAATGTCAGTATGGTTTTAAACAATTATAATAAAGTTTATCCCACATTGGAAAACCCTTGCTATGCGCACACCAATGATTTTGTACCGCTTGCGGAACGCCTTTCTGCAGAAGAACTAAAGGAAGGTACCAAAGGCGACCGATTCCGCAACCGCTATGGGCTGGTGCATGTAAGTCCTGACAACCTGGAGTTGATTAATCTGTCTATGAGAGATTAAGAATAAAGGTATTCTTTCCCTCTCAGACAGGCGGCATTCTTGCCCCAAAAAGTGTGAATTATGTAAGATTTTCTAAAAATTTTGTAACGCTTTTCTCATTTATCCGACCCACTTTTATATGTAAGAATCATCTAAGCAATTTAAAATGGGTACGAAAGACTGAATTTGTCAATCAAAATCTGTATGGTCATGAAAAAACCCGACACTCAATTAAGCAACATTGTAAAAAAACTGAGCGATGAAATTAGGGAACGTTATCCCAATCTTTTCCATAGCATAGGTAAATTTCAAGTTTACAAAATCCTGGAAGACCTATGTAAGGCATCGGAAAAAAGTGGTATAAAATACACAATGATAAACGGTTCAGATTGCCGGAGTACAAAGCAGGTTGTTCTTAAAAATGATCATTCAAACAAATAAAATGGGCAGGAAAGAATGAAACCCGTCAATCAAAATCCATAACATGGAAAAATCCGATCCCCGATTAAGCAAGATAGTATATCCCCTGAGCGATGAGATCAGCAAAGGGAAAGGGCATCCAATATTTACAGGTAAAATTATGCTGGGAAAAGAAGATAAAATCAATCACCTTGCAATAGATGTTTTGATACACGAGAAAATTCCGTATTTTACCACGTTCAACATTATGGATCATATCGGTCTTATCGCCAACATGGAGAATCCCGAAGCATTCATAAAACATCTGAAAAGCTTTGTGCTTCAATCTGAAAAGCCGATGTACTTAATCGGAAAAAATTCATCCCACTGTTAATGAAATATTATATTCTGAATATCCTTTTATCATAAATTCTATTTCACTTTTGACTTTAGCAAAAATCACATTTCAGCAATCAAAAAACGACCGATTTTATTCTGAATTAAAATCCAAGGTGAATAACTATTTTGCCGCGCGCAGACTATCGCCACATGCCAACACGCAAATGATTATTAAAACGATTTTGATTTTCATTATAACGTATGGCGCCTACGGACTGATTATAGCCGATTTTCTGCCTATGTGGGCGATGTTTTTTCTTTGCATCGTGATGGGAGCGGGAATAGCCGGACTGGGATTTTGCGTAGCGCATGACAGCATACACGGAGCCTACTCTTCCAATAGCAAAGTCAATTATTTTTTAGCGCTCACGATGAACCTTATCGGAGGAAGCCGCTATGTGTGGAGCATCACCCATAATCTGGCGCATCATACTTATACCAACATCCACGAATATGATGAAGATTTGGAGATCGCACCATTTATTCGTTTATCCAAACATAAATTGTATAAGCGCATTCATCGTTATCAGCATGTGCTGGCATTCATAGCATATTCATTTGCTACTTTTTTCTGGGTATTCTTTAAAGACTACAAAAAGCTCTCGCAGAAAAATATCGGTCCGTACAAAAACAAGAAGCATCCTGTTTCTGAAATCATTGAGTTGACGCTTTTTAAAGTTTTTTATTATACCTATATGATTTTGATTCCCTTACTTGTGATGGACATTACCTGGTGGCAATTTCTCATCGGTTTTCTTACTATACACTTAGTGTCAGGAATTATTATGGGGGTCATCTTTCAATTGGCGCATGCCGTAGAAGAAACCGACCAATTAAAGCATGATGGAAGAGGTGGGATAGAAGCATCGTGGGCGATTCACCAAATGCGCACCACCAATAATTTTGCAATGAATAATCGTTTTATCACCTGGTATGTAGGCGGCTTGAATTTCCAGGTGGAACATCATTTGTTTCCACGAGTCTGTAGTATTCATTATCCCGCAATCAGCAAGATATTGCAGCGCACGGCATCTCAATATCATGTGCCTTACCATTATCATGAAAATTTTTCTGACGCCCTTCGCTCACATTATCGCTACCTGAAAAAATTGGGTAGGTCTTAATGCCAGAATCTATTGGGAGAAAAACAGACTATTTATCTTTTTGGCTATGTGTGAATCATGTAACATTTTGTAAAAATCCTGTAACGCTTTTCTTTAACATTATACGCATTTTTGTTTAACCATCATTTTAACTAAAAAAATGAACAAAAACCAAACAGACCTTCGCAATCAGCAATCTGATAGCAAGTCAAAAAAGCAAGTAATACAAATTGATCCTATTTCTACTAAGGAAAAATTAAAAGAGCAATTAGAGAAACCGGAAGAATTTGAATTAAAATCAAATATTCAAAGAAGACCGCAATTCAGGTTAAATGAAAACATGAAAAGAAGATTCTGCTGAATGTTTTTTGCAAGCTAATTTGCTATTCGGTGAGGACACCAGCCAAGGTAACTTGTTTAAGTCTATGTGCATAAAAATAATTAAGTATTAACATATGAGTAATAATAGAAATTATCCCCTAATGCTTGTTGTTTGGCTAGTCATCGCAGTCATTGCGGTGGTTTTTACCTTACAAAATTCTTCTGATATAGAAGTTGTCTTTTTCTTATGGCAGGTGGAAACACCCCTCGCGCTTTTAATAATCATCACTATGCTTTTGGGAGTAATTGCCGCGCTGGCGTTGACCATGCCCGCTTATTTCAGCGGAAGAAACAGTGAAAGTAAATACAAAAAAGAGAGTGCTGCATTGAGAACGAAAAATTCCGAACAGGCTGCAAAAATAAAACAACTAGAAGCAAGAGCAGAAATCAGAAAATAAACTTTATCAAAGCAATGATGCAAGCTTTAAATGGATGAACAACATCTCATTAAGTTTCAGCATCAATAAAACTATAATTATATAATGAAAAACATCATTCTTTTATTCGCCTTGTGTTCTTCCTTCTTAGCGCATGCTCAGTATAAAACCGTCAATTTTAATTATGAAAGATCCTATTTCAATGAAGGTCAACCGCTGCCGGCACAAGATTATCTAATGCTCAATGGCGAGGTGTCCTCTGATGTTCAGATGGTGCAGTTAAAAATTTACAGAACCTCGAACACGGATAAAGCCCCGCTTCACACCGCCCTCTGGAAAAGACCGAACAACAATCTGCAAAACACTTTTACGCTGCCCATCAATTACAAACTGAATGGGAGTTCGGAATACACCTTCGTCATCAATTATTTTCAACCAGCATCTGATGCTCAGAGTCAAAGTCTTCACGCCATGCTGGAAGAAGTGCTTTTTCAATATCTAGAACAATCCGTTCAGGTAAAAAAAAGAAGCATCACGCTACTGAAAAATCCCAAACTACTCATCAAGGACATGGACCAAATCGTAGAGACCTCATTATCTTTTTACGATAACAAAAACAATTTTCGGTTCAATGGTTTCTCTGATATTATTCTCAGTCAGTTGCAGCAATTGGAAAATATAAACCTGAGCCGCGCGCTGCATGACGGTGAAGGCGATATGAATAAAGCTGCTACGCGCATGGCGTACGCAAGAAAACAAATTGAGGGCGTAAAACTGCTTGTAGCCAGGGAAATCACGCAATTTATTGATGATTACCTGATGATTATCACCGACAATAAAACCATTATTGATTATCCCACAGAGCATGAAAAATATACCTTCGCTATTAACGCGGGATACGGTGGTGCCTATAATGACGGAGGGGTTGACAATTTCACCTATGGTTCGGGAGTAATGCTCGGACTATCATTCCCGCTTGGTCGCGGAAGTTCACGCACGGGGCTCAACCGTCTGGCAATTTCAACCGGTGTGTTTATTCAGGATTTTGATTTCGGAGACGGAAAGGGCGCTACCGGCCCCTTGGTCAAACGACCATATTATCTCGGTTTAGGCATAAAGACTTTGAAAGTAGTCCGCTTAAATGCAGGTGCGGTCGTGTTGCAAAGTACAGACAGTAACAAATTAGTTGATTTTGGAAAAGTATATATCAGACCTTATATCGGTATTGCTATAGAGTTGAACCTTTGGCTGGGATTTTAATTATGAAGCATTTTACTACATTCATTTTCATTCTTCTTTTTTCGTCTGCGCTTCATGCGCAACAGGATTTGTATAAATGGAGGTTAGGCATCCATCTCGGTTACATGAATTATATTGGCGATAAAACAATCGTTCCCTTCACTTCCAAGCCTGTCTTCCTGCCCTATGGCGTTGACCTGCAATACAACTTCACGCCATCATTCGGCATTAACGTAATGGCTGATCATGGAAAATTCTCCATTCCCGCTTCTGATATTGATGCGGTGCAACCCGATTTCGAAACAGATGCTAAAAGCGTTTCACTCAGATTAGTGTATCAATTTGATAATGGAAAGCTACTTCACGCCCGCTCGCTTTTTTCGCCCTATCTTTTTGCCGGTGGCGGTTTTGGATGGTATAATATTGAAGCTGTCACAACCGAAGAGGTGCGCACAGGATTTATTCCCGCGGGTGCTGGGCTGAAAGCGCGATTGTCCGACCGATTTAACCTCGACTTACGGGGCGATATGCGTTACACTTTCACGGACAAATTAGACGCGAATGTTTCTGGCACGAATAACCTGAATGATTTTTATTACCTCATTACCCTTTCAGCCCACTTCAATTTCGGAATGAGAAAAGCAAAATACAAAGCGCCTGCTTTTTATACCGGGGAAAAAGGTTGGGCAATGATACCGCTCGAAAAACCAGAGAGTGAAGAAGAAAAAATTCAACCATCAGTCGATAGTTTGAAGAAAACAGATATTGTCAAAAAAGAAATTGCGGACACTGCGGCAAGAATTAAAAAAGATACTATTTATATACTGGAGGAGATAGATGTTCATGAAACTGTGCTGCCAAAAGAAAAAGGCGTTCGCATCCTCTTGAATGATACGATTATTTCCATTTTGGTGAATGAAAACGAGTCATTGGATTTTCAGATGGACCCTAAATTGTTTCGGGAATCACGCGCTCCATCAAGGAACGCTTATCCCGATGCTTCAAAATCTCAACCGGTTCATGAAATAAAAAAACTACAGGATGAAATCAAATCATTGAATTTGCGCATTGATTCATTGTCAAAACACATAAGGCTGACAAGTAAAGACTCGGTGATTGAAATTGGAAAAATCATTTCAGCAAAGGATTCTCTGAAAGAACAACCTGTCATTCATACGGTGATTGATACTGTCATCACGCCCATGAAATTACCGAAAGATTCGATGAAGCTTATACCGAAATTAAAAGTGGATACGATTGAGTTGCAGATTCCTCAAAAAGACAAAAGCGAACCGGATACCTCTGCGCTGATTTTTGAAGAAGCTGAAATGATGATTGATGATTCAGCAAAGGTGAAAATGAAACAAATTCAGGATGAAACGCCCTATAAAGAAGTGCAGGTAGAAAAAAAGTCCGATACTGTTCAAACCCCAGCATCTGTAGAATCGAAAACTGATACCGTTATTGAAAAGCAGGTGATTACAGAAAAAGATGTTCAGGAAAAAACGAACACGATTTATATAGCAGAACCGGAAACAAGCAAACAGCAGCTTGAACCGGAAAGAGATTCTTTGCAACAAAAAACCCCTGTAAAAATCATTCGTGATACTGCTCGTGTTGAAGTAGAAAAAGAAACACTTGAGCTAGCACCGGTCAATGTGTTTTTTGAGAAAAACTCTTATGTTGTAGAAGAACCTTACCGGAAGCAACTCTCTGAATTTGCGCAATCACTTCTTGCCCAATCTGACACAGCAAAGATTTTGGTAACGGGATTTGCAGATAGGTGGGGCGAATCGGATTATAATAAGATGCTTTCAGAGAAAAGAGCATTGGCGGTTAAAAATGTGCTTGAAAAAAATAATATCCCTGCCGCCCGCATTCTCCTTAGATTTTTTGGAGATGAAAAGGCAGTGGAAGGAAAAAGTGAATTGCATCGCAAGGCTGAGGTAAAAGTGTTGTCCGAATAATCATTGCAGGACGATAAAAATTTGAATGCCCTTCCCGCCCAACAAAATCTTTCCAGACGTTGGTGTATTAAAAATCAAGCGCGTTTAAACCATTTCCCATCCCAGGCATGTTAGGAAATGTTTTCTTTGAGTTGTTTTACCTGCGTTTCACATTCATCCGCAAAGGGGACATGATTTTTCTGCTGTGCGACTTCTGCAAACCAGAGAATAACTATTTTTTGCAAAGCAATTCCATTTGCAAGTATTATCGAATGTATTTTTTTCACCGGGAAAGTGAAGATGTTTGATTTCTGTTGAAAGAAGCTTATCGCTAATCCGCTCTGCTCTTTATGAAGCAGACAAGCCCCTAAAGCTAATTTCTCATGCTCCTTCTCATATTATGCTGAAATAAATAAGAATAGAAAGAATCACTTAGGTGTTCTTTTTGTCCTTAGAGCTTTTGGTAAGACTGGATTTCATTCCAGACCAAATAGCCTTGAAGCAGTAATTAAAAAGGGATTTTTCGGGATCTCTAATATATACTATTGTACCTGCTCTTGCTTCCTTTCCTGAAACCGGATTAGCGTCTATCACTTTTTTATTAGCTAAAAATGATATGATCTGCTCTTTTAAAGCTGTGGTGTCATCTGTCTGTTTGTTTTTAACTGTGAGATCCAATGCATGATAGAGCATAGTCATCTTACCCCTTGCTTGAGTATTATTTGCGATTAAGCTAAAATTCATTGCATCTACTTTCCCGGAATTGACATATACAAAAGCATTTTTCTCCAGCATGGGATTCAACGCCTTTACTTGCATATCGGAAAGTGTTCCACTCAATAAAAATGTATTCTCAGGGTCGTATATTTCTCCTTTCAATAAAATAGTCATTTTGCCTTTTCCCATCAACAGGGCCTGGCCGCTGATGACTAAAAAGTCTTTTTTTGTTTTGTAAATCTTGTCGTTTGTTACTTTAAGAATTTTAGCTTGGATATTATTGAAGCTGATGCTGCCAGGCTTGTTTGCCTTTTCGGCATGTTCGGTATAAATGAGGTTTCCGTTTATTAGTTCTATTGAATCAATATGGAGATCGCCCGGATAATTGTAAATCAAATCCTGGAATGCAGTTTTGTTCACATGCTTGAATGGTTTTTGCTTATCCCGAAAAACATTTATTTCCATTTGTCCGATTTCGATAAAGGAGCTCATCAGGCTTTTGCTTTTTAAATAATGCATGGCAGAAAAATCGTGAACCGAAATACTGCTAAAGCTAGCTTCAATCCTGTCGGTTTCATACTTGTAGCGCGATGTGAAATCGTAATTTTCGTAATTGGGCTGTATGAAAAAACTATCTGCGCTCATGGTGCCGGAAGTATGGGAATATTTTAGGCCACTGCTTTTATAGGTGTACATGCTATCAGCGGAGACAAAAAGGATTTCATCGGCTTCAAAATCAAATTCCTGAATAATGCTGGTGGAAATGGCATCCTTTTTTTCAATTTGCAAATCATGGAATGTCACATCTCCTTTTTTCACGGCATACGCTTGTGCGCTTGCAGTATTATTTATAGCCAGATTTAATTGAACAAACTGCAATTTGCCAAGCCGGATGTTCGCAGGCGAAAGCATGGGCTTCTTTGCTCCTCCTGAAAAGGGCATCGTCCCTTTTATATTGGCATTGGTAATAGTAATTTCCCGAATGTCGATATCATTATTGAATATAGCTTTAAGCAATTTGATTCCCGTGCATTTTATGGAGGCTATTGATCCGCTAAAACCCGTATTGGCCTGATGTATGCCCTTTGACTCGATGTGAATGCCACTAAATTGAATTTCCCTTCTTATCATTGAAATATGCACTTTGTCAATTTCGATGGTAAAATCCTCATTCCCTTCATTAACCATTGCCTCCATTTTATTTCCGACCCAGGGCTCCAGAAAGACTGTACTTAAAAGTTTTGTTAATGCAGTAAGTGCAATCAAGACGACTATTACTGTAAAAAATGTTTTTTTATTCATGATTAAAATTAGAATAAGGCGAAGTTGCTTCATTTTTAATCGGTATATATTACATCATTATTTCAAAACATTACATCATTCACACTTTTTGCCATTAGATATGTGAATCATGTAACTCTTTTCCATAATTGTGTAAGCGCATTGGTAAGAAGTCTATACATCTTGCGCTATTAATTTTATAAAATCTAAAACAAAACAAAATGACTATTAGAAAGAATTTTTTCGCAGCCTTCTCAATTTTTGCGCTGCTATTTTTAGTGCTTGCAAGTGGTTGCAAGAAAGATGATGAAGTAGAAGATAAACCAATGCGCCAGGTCTCATATGACATGAAGGTGAAAGATGTGCTAGGAGTATCGGGTAAAGTAACTTTTATTGAAAGAGCCAATTCTACTACCATTGAAATTGAGCTGAATGGCGTAAGTGATGGCAACCATCCTGCACACATTCATTTTAACTCTGCAGTAGAAACGGGCGGTATAGCAGTAACGCTAAGTTCTGTTGACGGCAACGGGGAAAGTACTACCTCAGTAACACACCTGGACGATAATACGCCCATTACTTATGATGAGCTTATCGCATTTAATGGATATATAAATGTGCACCAAAGCGCATCCAACTTAGGTGTAATCGTTTCACAAGGAGACATTGGAGGCAATGCGCTTACTGGTGCCAGCAAAACCTATAATTTGACAGAAAAAGATAGCTCTGGTGTATCGGGTACAGCACTTTTCGAAAAGCGGAACAACAACAATACACTTGTAACTATTACCCTAGATGGAACATTAGCCGGAGGATCTCATCCAACTCAAATTCACTTAGGTGATGTCAATACCGTGGGCGGAGGACCTGTTGTTGCCGAATTAAATGATGTGAATGGTGATTCAGGAAAAGGTTTTACCAATGTAACCAAACTTTCCAATGGTACGCTAATCACTTATGATAACTGGATGGAATATGATGGTTATTTAAATATCATTGAATCTTCTGCAAATCCAAACTACATCCTTTGCCAAGGAAATATAGGCGCTTTGTAGATTAATACAAAAGTCTTTTGGAAAGAAGTTTCTAAAATAAAAAAGAGCGTCCCATTCTAATTTGGGGCGCTTTTTTATTTCTAATAATTAGCGGATGAGTGCCCGCCCGACTTAAGTTATACAGCAAGGGCAACGCCCAGCGACTATACTAGGAAGTGTATATAAGGGGCTTGTAATGGTCTTAAATTTGGTATGATAATGGGATTTAAACCGATATTTACAGAAATGAAATGTATTTGAGAGAAAAAGGAGATAAATGAGAATATTATTAAAGGTCATTAAATAGACCTCTATGAAAGCCTATCAAAAAATCATTGCTGCAATTGCAATCTTAATCACGCTCTATGTGCTTTCTATCAACGGATGTAAATCACCCGAACCCAAAGACTCCACTGAATCAGTTGACATATGCTTGGACACCGTCACCATCAAAACCGACACAACAACTGTAGCAGAAGAACCCGACACCACCTCAAGGACAAAGAAACACAAGCCTCTAATCCTTATTATAACAAATCTCGACACCACCAAGTCGCCAGTGAACATAGTTTTTTATCAGGAACAGCATGAATTCCTAAGCAAGACCGATCGGCACAAGGGCTATAAATTCACTTCAAATGGGGAAACGCTCATTGTGCAAATAGCAGATCTTAATTATGGGGAATATGCAATAGCTCATTATCAGGATGTGGACAAGAATGGGGAATGCGACAAAAATTTTCTTGGTGTTCCAAAAGAGCCTTACGGATTTTCAAACAATTTCAAACCAAAGTTAAAAGCTCCCCACTTTAAACATTGCAAGTTTATATACAGCGAAAAAGAGGATACCTTAAAAATGTCCATGATTCGATAAAGAATGCTCAAGCTGAAATGTGTGAATATTGTAAGTCTTAGCTTAAATTGTGTAACAGTTTAGCTCTATGAATGGCTCATCTTTGTTGTGTGAAAATTCTTTCACAGCTAAATCAATATATTATGAACACTACCGAATTAAAAGGCAACTGGAATGAGCAGAAAGCAAAACTCAAAAAACAATTTGCAACGCTTACTGATGATGATCTAATGTTCGCAGAAGGAAAAAGAGATGAAATGCTCTCAAAACTTCAAAAAAAATTAGGCAAGACTAAAGAAGAATTGCACAAAATTATCTCCTAAAGTCTATCCAATCTACAGAAAAAGGGGTGTTGCCTTGTGGCATCCCTTTATTAATATAAAAACAATTTAAATAAAACCGCCTCATTTAATTGAGGACATAAAACCAAACAAAATGAAAAATACAATTTTAAAATTCGCTATGGCTTCAACGCTAATGGCTGGAATGATCTTCACCGGTTGTGAATCTTCAGAAACAAAAATGAAAGATGCACAGGATGAAGTAAAAGATGCAAAAGAAGAATTAAACGAAGCACAGCAAGAGGCAAAGGCTGAAGCACAAAGAAAACAGGATGCAAAAGAGTGGAAAGTTTTCAAATTGGAGGCAGAAGCAAAAATCAAGCAAAATGATGCTCTTATTGCTCAATTGAGAGACAGGATGAAAACATCAGGGAATACCATGGATAAGCTTTATGCAAATAAAATTGATGCGCTTGAAGAGCAAAACAAAAATCTAAAATCTAAAATATTTGCCTACGAGAAATCACAGAGTGATTGGGAAACTTTCAAACATGAATTTAACCACGATATGGATCAACTTACACAAGCATTAAATGATCTTACAGTTAAGAATACGAATTGAGGTTAAAAATAGTAGAAGCTGTTATCATATTAAATAATACTTAAAAAAAACAACAAATGAAATATATTTTATTAATTTTAATAACTTCCATTTTAGCACTGACTTCTACTCCGGTAGAAGCTCAGGCTTGGGAAAGAAACTCAAAGGTTTTAACAATTGGCGTTGGCGCTTCTCAGTTTTACCACTTTGACAATTACTATCACGAAGATTTTAGAGGCAATCACCGAAGTTACAAACCACTGACCGGGCAGTTCAATTTGCAGATGGAATTTGGTATTCACAAATATGTAGGGCTCGGATTTTCAACAGGTGTTGGTGGAAGAAGCAGATGGTCAAATCATTACAGAGGGGAAGTAAACATTCCTTTCGGCATTCTCTCCAATTTTCACTTTTATCAACTGATAGCCGATAAATCCAGTAAAAACCTACATGCCGACAAATTGGATATCTATGGTGGAGTAAGTGCGGGAAGTGGCATAGCCATTACATTTTACAGAAACAAAATAAATGAGGTAGAAACCAGGCGTATTGCCCCTCTTGCATTCGGTGGACTTCATGCCGGTATTCGCTATTACTTTAAGCCTAATGTAGGAGTAACTGCAGAAGTAGGCTTTGGACAAAGTTTAGCCAATATAGGGTTTGCGTTTAAATTCTAAACAAACAACATGAATCTCAAAAGAATCTTTGGAGCAGTCCTTACTGTTCTGGGAATAGGCGGCTTGATATTCGCTGCCATTCTGTTTGCCAATTCCACTAACGGACTACAGGGAATCAAAGCTCCTATTATATACGGGTCACTCGGTTTCATATTTTTCATTTCCGGTATTGGCCTGGTGCGCACAACAAAAGATGAAGCGTAATGCTTTTGGAAATAAGGCGTTTTTAAAAAAATAAAAACGCCACACTACATTCACTGGATAGTCGAAACCCTAAATAAAAGCCCTGGAGTCAATTGATTCTCAGGGTTTTTTTATACTTAGAGCAATATTCTGAAAAGTACTCAAGTTTTCTACTTGAAGGTCTGGATATGCTGGATAACCCACTCCAAAACCCATTTTTTGTTTTATTCGAACAGCCAATTGAATTATTCGGTCTTTAATGCAGCATACTTATGCGCTTCTATAGTTACAGCATACTTTCTTTGGTAGAAATTTCAACATGCAGTTTTCACTATCGGAAATTTTCTATCTCCAAAGCAAGACTATAGGAAAAATAATTTATTGCAATATAGTCCGGCATTTTTCTTTCAGGAGGCTTGCTTTCACTTTATTCTTTTTATCCCTGCATTTGCTGTTGATGCTGATCCTAAGTATTGGGCGCCTGTTGGACAAAATCCTTTTTCCCGCTTACCGGGATAATGAAATTAAAGCGCCCCTTTTTATCATCAGTAATCCGCGCAGTGGCACTACCCTACTACATCGCCTGCTCAGCATGGACAAAAACAAATACAGCAGCACGCTCTTGTACCACACCATTTTCCCCTGTGTAACTTACATTAAGGCCATCAGTGCTTTGGCAGCCGTTGACAATAAAATTGGCCGCCCCTTTCAAAGGGTTTTGGACAAAATTGAAAACATGGTGTTTGGGGGTTGGAAAAACATCCACCCAATGGGTTTCAAACGCAGCGAGGAAGATGAAACGCTTTTTGTTTATGCGGGGCTTTCCCCGGCAGTTTTTCTGCTTTCACCCTGGATTCGTGAATTTGAATTCCTGCATTTTTTTGATCGTGCCCCGGAAAAAGAAAAAGCCAGGTTCAAGGACTTTTATATCAGTAGTTTAAAGCGCATACACTATGCTACCAATCCCGACAGAAAGCTGTTGGTTAAAAATGTGTTTTCTACCGGGCGCCTGCATTTCATTCTTGATTGTTTTCCCGATGCAGAGATCATCTATCCATTGCGACACCCGGTAAAAGCTGTGCCCTCACTGCTGAGCATGTTTGCCGGCCCCTGGAAACAACACAGTCCTGAAATCAAGGCAGGGGCACAGGAATTTCAGGATTTTGCAGATTTGGCCATTGCCTATTACCGCTATTTTTTTAACGAGAAAAATAACATAAAGCAAAACAGGATTTATGTGCTGCGCTACAAGGACCTGGTGAAAAGCCCTGAAAAAAGCATTCGCAATATCTATGAACACTTTGGTTTTTCAGGTACTCCAACCTTTTGGCTTACACTTGAAAAGGAATGTCAAAAGAGCAAAAACTACAAATCAAAGCACAAATACGATACCGGTGAATTTGGTATCAGCAGGGAATACATCAACAAGCAGCTTGCAGACATTATCCAGAACTATTGGCCTGAAAAAAACAAGGTCAAAGAACTTGTAGAAAAATAATTACAATTTGACACTATTCCTCAACCTTCTTCAACTCCATGCCACAAATAGCACAATTTCCGGGATTATCATGAAGTAAATCTCCCTCACATTTCATGGGGCACATCCATTTGTCACCTTCTACTGTTTGTTGAGTAGTATTGTTTTCCTTGCCTGAATTGCTACATGCGCTGAAATGCATTCCTACAAATAAGAAAATTATCAGACTGAGGATTGCTTTTGTTTTCATTTCTATGGTTTAGAATTTTCAATAAAATTAATCATTTATTATCATTTTGCGGATATTGACAACAGCCGGGCAAATCTTCATAAACCGATTCCTCCGCTTTTACTTTTTCAGTACTGTGCCCCACTGCCGCTATTTTCCGGTGAATTTCCATCTCTGATATTTTTTCGGGATTGTATTCCACATGCATCATTTTCGTGTCCATATTCCAGTTGGCACTGAAAATTCCAGATTCATCCTTTACTGCTCCTTCTATCCTATCCTTGCACATACTGCAATTGCCTGATACTCGGAATTTCAGGTGATTTTGGCTTTTATCTGATGCGGGGTCAGTCGCTTGCTTTCCGTGATCGTGGCCTTTCCTTTCAGCACCACCTTTCGGATTCATCATACTCGGTTTACCTGCCAATTGCGCAGCCGCATCAATGCTGAATGTGCCGTGCACCGCAATTTCCTCCCCTTTTTCCAAACCGCTTTCAATGATATACTCCTCGCCCATTTCAGATCCCAAAACAACTTCCCGCATTTTAAAATAAATGCCCTGCTCCGTAGAATCCTTAACATACACTACAGAGCGCTTTCCTGTCCACATCACAGCGGATTTGGGCACTGCTATAGAATTGGACTTTTGGGCAAAATCCGATTTTACGATTCCCGAAGCAAACATCTCGGGTTTGAGTTTTAGCTTATTATTGGCAACTTCTACGCGAGCTTTTGCCACACGGGTTTTGGGATTGATCACCGGATCGATGTAAGTAATTTTTCCATTGAATTTTTCTCCCGGCAAAGATTTAACCCTAAACTCAACTGAATCCCCTTTGTTGATCAGGTTTATATCTGATTCATAGATGTCAAAAAACACCCAAACCCTTGAGAGGTCTGCAATTTCAAAAATACTTTCGCCCTTTTGGACATAATCGCCTTTTTGCAGCATTTTTTGGGTCACATAGCCAGATACATCTGCTTTCACTGCAAAAGTCTCTTTGGGTTTTCCTGCTTCCAAAATTTGCTCTACCTCACTTTCAGAGAGTTTCCAGTTTTTGAGTTTTTCTTTGGCAGAGTGGAACAATTGCGGCTGAGATGCTTTGAATTTTTGCGCTTCAAACAATTCTTCCTGTGCGGTGACCAATTCCGGGGAATAGATATAGGCGATTGTTTGTCCCTTTTTGACATATTCGCCTGTGAAATTCAACAATAGTTGCTCAATTCTGCCGGGAATATGCGAGGATTGGGAATAAACCAAACGCTCGTCTTTTTCTACTTTACCGCTCAGTTGAATGGCGCTTTCACTGCCTGAGCCTCCCACTATTGCCGTACTGACATTCGCTAGTTTCATTGCATTGGCAGACATTTTCACAGCTTTTGGGTCGAGCCCTTCTTCACTGTTCAATGGAATCAACTCCATACCGCAAATTGGGCAGTCCCCGGGCTCATCTTTGCGTACCTGAGGGTGCATGGAACAAGTCCAGGTTTTTGATGTGCTGGTTTGCTGATTATCTGAGGTGCTGATTTGCTGATCGGTTGATTTACTGGTTGGTTGCTTATCTGGTTTTAAGAACCAAACCGCTGTAGCACCCAAAATAAAAGCAATCCCGAACAGCAGATATTTATTTTCAAGTATTCTTTTCATGGTCTTTTAATATTTGATCTTGTTGTAAAAATGATTTTGCTTAATAGCTTTTGAATGGAAAGCAACTCAGATTCAAGTTGAGGGCTTGGGTCGGGATACGATTTAGATTTTTTGCATAGAAGCAACCAATATTCTGTTTCCTCGGCTTCTTTAGCAGATATCTTTAGTTTATGAATAAAGTCAAGTTTGCTCTCACAACTTTGGGCTTCTCTGATATTCGCACCAATTGAGGTTCCTGATTTAAGCAACTGCCGAGCAATCACGTACTTTTTTTGTGCTTCAAGTTTCTCAGAATATTCAATAACATTGAGCGCAAAATCAAAGCTCAATTCCAATATTTCATTTCTTTTTTCCATCATTCTATTTTTAATCATTAAAAAATAAATATTTATTCAACATATCAATTCATTAGCAAATCAGCACATCAAATCATCAATCCATCAGCACATCAGCATATCAATTCATCAGCACATCAACTACATCAATTCATTTGTTTTTTGAGCAATTGCGCATTCACCGCCACAATTACGGTACTTAAACTCATCAAAACCGCACCAACTGCCGGACTTAAAATTATTCCCACGGGAGCCAGAATTCCCGCGGCCATTGGCACAGCCACAATATTGTATCCCGCAGCCCACCAGAGATTCTGCATCATCTTGCGGTAAGTCGCTGCCCCGAAAAGTATCAATGAGGCAATGTCCTTTGGATTGCTATTGACCAGCACTATATCTGCCGTTTCCGCTGCTACATCCGTTCCAGAACCCACTGCAATGCCAACATTGGCCTGGGCCAATGCAGGCGCATCATTTACGCCATCTCCGGTCATGGCAACAAACTCACCCTTTTCCTGTAAATCCTTAATGATCTTTTGTTTGTCTTCGGGCAAAACTTCTGCATAGTAATCGTCCAGTTCCAGTGTTTTGCTCACAGCTTTTGCAACGGTTTCATTGTCTCCGGTGGCCATAATTACTTTAATGCCCCGCTCTTTTAATGTGGCCACTGACTCAAAAGCATCTTCCCTGATTTCATCTGCCAGTGCAATAAATCCAATCAGCTTATTTTCCCGCAAAACAAAAACCACGGTTTCCGATTCATCCTTAAAATCGCCTTCGGGCAACTCAATTTCATTTTCCCTGAGGTAGCCCGGGCTGACAATACTTACTTTCTTGCCGTTTAATTCTGCCTGAATCCCTTGTCCTGTGATGTTCTGGAAATTTTTGGCTTCCTCGTATTTCAAGTCCATTTCCTGAACTTTCCGCATAATTCCACCTGCAATGGGATGCTCGGAATTGCTTTCCATCGCAGCTGCTATTTTTAAAAGTTCCTCATTGGAAATATCCTGATCAGTTGATTCAAAGCGGGTTACACCAAATTCACCTTTGGTCAAAGTCCCTGTTTTGTCAAATATCATGGTCGTGATCTTGCGGGAATTTTCAAATGCAGTGCGGTTGCGGATCAACAGACCTTTTTTAGCCGCAACAGCCGTAGAAATGGCAACCACCAATGGAACAGCCAAACCCAAAGCGTGCGGACAGGAAATAATCATTACGGTAACCATGCGCTCCAGGGCATATTCAAATTCCTTTCCCATAAAAAGCCATACGCCCAAAGTAATGATGCCAGCTCCCAAAGCCAGGTAGAACAACCACCCTGCTGCTTTATTGGCCAAATTCTGTGTTTTGGATTTTGTGCCCTGCGCCTCTTCCACCATGCCGATTACTTTGGAGAGGTAGGAGTCTTCTTCTGTGTGTTTTACCTCAATTTTCAGGGAGCCTTTGTCATTGATAGAACCACCGATCACTTCATCCCCGGCCTTTTTGGCCACGGGCTTGGATTCGCCCGTCAGCATCGACTCGTTGAGGTGACTTTCCCCTTCTTTGATTTCGCCATCGGCAGGGACTTTTTCTCCGGGTTTTACCAAAATCATATCTCCGGATTTCAATTCCGATATTTTCACAGTCTCGGAATCCCCACTTTCAGTAATCCGGTGTGCTTCAGAAGGCATCAATTTTGCCAATTCCTGCAAAGCATTGGAAGCGCCCATTACCGATTTCATTTCTATCCAATGGCCGAGCAACATAATGTCGATCAAGCTGACCAATTCCCAAAAGAATATTTTTCCTTCCACGCCAAAAACCACCGCAGAACTGTAGAAATAAGCCACCGAAATGGCCAGGGCAATCAAGGTCATCATGCCCGGGGCTTTGTCCTTTATTTCATCTACCAGTCCTTTCAGAAAAGGCCAGCCCCCATAGAAAAACACGATGGTGGATAAAGCAAATTGCACATAGCGATCGCCCTGAAAGCGCAGTTCATAGCCGAGCAATTCCTGTATCATAGGCGCCAAAACCACAATGGGCAGCGTAATGAGAAGCGAAACCCAAAAGCGCTTTTTAAAATCCTCGATCATGTGCGCATGATGGTCGTGGTGATCGTGGTGATCATGCTGATGTGATGATTTATTGTTGTGCTGATGGTTTGATGATTCTTCGCCATCATGTTCATGATGACTGTGGTCTTTATCGTGGTCTTTGTGATTATGATGTTGATTATCCATAATTTAATTTGTTTTAGCAGTTAAATAATTGAATTTGGCCAATCCAATATTGTATTGTGCCAAAGCTGTGGCTTTCATTTTGCGGTATTTGAGCAATTGCTGCTGCATGCGCAACACTTCCTCAAAATCACTGTTATCGTTGCTGTATGCCGAATAGAGCAAGTTTAATGTTTGCCGGGAACTTTGAATTTGTTGTTCGTAAAGCTTGAGTAAATCGAGCTGTTGCCGAAGTTCAAACCACTGCATTTCAATATTGCTTTTCAGTGCATTTTCCTGTTCCTGTTTTTGCAGGGCGTAGCTTTCCTGCATCAAGCGGTTTTCCTTTACAGCGGCCTTATATTTTGAACGGTAAATGGGAATCCCTACGCTCAACATTGGCATAAAGGCATCCTTGCCATTGTCATTTAAATCAGAGGCTGCTGCCCCTGAGAGATCCGTTCGTTCGCCAATTATAACATAATCAAGCCCCAGTCCTATTTGTGGCAATCCTTTCTTTTTGGCTGCCAATTCTCCGGCCTCAGCCGCTTTTATTTTCAAATCAAGTTCGCTGAGCAAAGGATGATTTTCAAACAATGAATCATTGTAATATTCAGCCGAAAATTCTTTGTAATCAATTGAATCGACAATACTGATACTGTCATTTTCATTTCTATTGAGCAACTTGTTGAAGCTTACCCGAAGTGGCTGTTCTTTGTCTTTTAAAATTTTAAGATTGGTAATGGCATCATTCAACATAATATCTACCCGCAAAACATCCGCCATAGCCGCTTTTCCATTTTCAAATTTTTTAGTGGCAACACTTTTATAAGATTCCAGTATCTCAATATTTTCCTGCTCAATTTGCTGCCAATGCTGAAGTTCATATAGCGGATAATAGGCTGCTGCTACCCTGTAAAAAAGTTTGTTGCGCACATCAATGAAAGACTGGAATTTGGCTTCTGCCATTAGTGTTGCTGCATCGCCCTGGGCTTTTAAGGTACCGAACCAGGGAAACATCTGTGAGAGTGAAAACCTTGCCCGTTGCGGGCCGACCCTTGTTTCTACCGGAGATATAAAATAGCCAAAGGAAAATACCGGATCCGCCAGGGAATTGACCTGTGGAATTTTCTCCAAAGCCGCTTCATATTCCTTGTACTTGGCTTGCAGACCTGGGTTTTGTTCGGCTGCTGTTTGTTGGTAATCTTCTATGGACTGAGCACTCGCTTGTATTGAAAGGAACAGGGAGATACATAGAAATAGATTGAAATAAATTGAAAGGAAATAAATGGTTCTCATCTCTTTTTGTTTTTTAGAGTAGCTGCAATGAAATTATTGAGCTTTACTTCTAATGGTTTGTGAATTTCACTGATCGAATCAAATGCACTTTGATTGATAATAGCCCTTTCCAGCATCAGCTCTGCCCAGTGTTGTACTGCTTCAGAAAGCGAACCTCTGGAAAAGTGATAAAAGCGGACTTTTTCGAGGTAATGGTAGCGGGCATAGCCTTCTGCAATATTAGCTCCTACTGAATCTGCCGACCTGATAAATTGATCTCCAATAATTTTCTTCTGCTCGTAATTCAGCTTTGAATATATTTCCCATGCAAGTGCAGAAAGCTTTCTGCTCAACTGATAAACTTCTAAATCCTTTAGCGTAATGTAATTTGACTGTTTCATTTTAAATAAATTTTGATGGTTTAAGAATAATCATATTTAATTAACAATAATCTCTCTATTTTCCTACTTATTTCAATCATATCTCCATTTATCCCCACCATATTTCCTTCTATTTCAACAACACCTCCACATATTTCCATATACTTCTACCTATTTCAACCATACTTCCACTTATTTCCATCATATTTCCAATTATCTCCATTTATTTCAACCATCCTCCCACCTATTTCCATCATATTTCAATCTATTTCAACAATACCTCCACATATTTCCATTTACTTCTACCTATTTCATTTTAACCTCCTCCCTCCAACAATACAGCACGGGCACGACAAAATAAGTAATGGCGGCAAAGATCATCCCCCCAAAAGCAGGAATGGCCATGGGCACCATAATATCAGCACCACGACCTGTTGAAGTGAGAATGGGCAATAAAGCAATAATGGTAGTAGCCGAAGTCATCACAGCCGGTTTGATTCTCTTTTGTCCGGCCTCGATCACCGCAGACCTTATTCCTTTTATGTTATCGGTTTTGTTTCTTTTAAAACTCTGATCCAAATAAGTGGCCATCAAGACCCCGTCATCCGTAGCAAGGCCAAACAAGGCGATAAATCCAACCCAGACTGCCACACTCAAATTGACCGTCTGCATTTGGAACAGGTCTCGCAGATTGGCTCCGAAAACGGAAAAATCTACAAACCAGTTTTGACCGTAAAGCCAAAGCATCATAAAACCTCCGCTAAAAGCCATAGCAATGCCAGCATATACCATTAGGGAGGTTGTAACCGAGCTGAACTGGAAATAGAGAATGAGGAACACAATGGCCAAAACCACCGGAATAATTATAGACAGGCGTTTTTCCGCCCTCACCTGATTTTCGTAGCTGCCAGAAAATTTATACCTGACTCCTTTTGGCACATCCAGTTCTCCAGCATCAATTTTTTCCTGAATGGCTTTTTGTGCATCATTTACCACCCCTACTTCGGAAAAGCCATCCCGTTTGTCGAACAGCACATAGCCCACCAAAAAAGTCTCTTCACTTTTGATGGCCTGTGGACCGCGCTCGTATTCAATATCCACCAATTGTTTAAGCGGAACTTGTTCTCCATTGGAACTTGCCATCAATATGTTTCCTATGGCTTCGGGACTACTGCGCAATTCACGGGGATAGCGTACCCTGACCGGAAAACGCTCCCTTCCTTCTACCGTAGAGGTGATTTTCATTCCGCCAATGGCTGTTTCTATGGTCTGTTGCACATCCTCAATATTCAACCCGTAGCGGGCAATTTCATCTCTATTGATATTGATGTGCAAATAGGGTTTTCCTACTATTCTATCTGCAAAAACCGCTTCTGATTTTACGGAAGCCACTTCCTTGAGAATTCCTTCCAGGCGCATACCGAAATCCTCAATGGTTTTGAGATCAGGGCCATAGACTTTGATTCCCATAGGTGCGCGCATACCTGTTTGCAGCATGACAATTCGCGTTTCAATGGGCTGCAGTTTTGGTGCAGAAGTAACTCCTGGAATTTTGGTCACTTTCACGATTTCCTCCCAAATATCATCGGGCGATTTGATGTGAGGACGCCAGTTTCGGAAGAAATTGCCATTGTTATTTTTTAATAGAAATAAATGGAAGGAATTGGAAATAGATTGAAATAATTTGTCTTGAACTTTCCCCGAAAACTCCTCACCTTCTTTGTTTACAAATACATAAGCATCGGCATCAAAAAACACCTCTGCTCCATTTGTTTCTACCTTATTTCTATTTATTTCTGTTTTATTACCATCTACCTCAACCTTATCCCCTTTTTCATCCACCTTATTTCTACTTATTTCAACTTTACTTCCCTTTTCATCCGCCTTATTTCCACTTATTTCTACATTTTCTCTCTTTATCCAAACATCGTTCAACACAAAATCTCCATGCTCATTGATTTCAAACCTTTCCCTCCTTCCATCTTCACCGACTATATACTCCGGTTTGTAATTGATGATGTTTTCATACATAGAAATTGGCGCAGGATCGAGTGCGGACTCCACCCTGCCGAGTTTACCAACTACCATTTCCACTTCAGGGATACTGTTGAGCAGCATATCCATCTGCCCCAGTACTTTCAGGTTGTACTCCATACCCGAATGTGGCATAGAAGTAGGCATTAGCAAAAAACTTCCCTCGCTGAGCGATGGCATAAATTCCTTTCCCATTCCCGGAAATGTATGCGCAAGTGCAGACCATGTTTTTGTCTGACTGATCTCCCAGCCCAATTTATCTGTGCCCTTGGCTACAAAACCGAATATTGTATTGAACCCCAACCAAATTACCGCGCCCAAAAGAATCAAAAAGGAAGGCAAGGAAAGGAATAGAATTTTGTGATTTAGGCACCATTTTAAAATGCTTTTGTAGAAATATTCCAGCAAGATGAATGACCCTAAAATCAGTCCAACCAAAAGCGAGACGAAAACAGCATTGAGCATTAGACTTTTACCGGCACCAAGCGGCAACCAATATTTAGCCAATAACCATAAAACAGCAAATGCAACAATAAATATCTCAGCATTTTCCAATAGCCAATAGCCCCAATTTTTAGCCTCTAACTTCCAACTTCTATCTTCTAACTTCTCTTTTCTATCTTCTAACTTCTCATTTCCAACTTCTAGCTTTTCAAACAAAAACCATTTCAACAACCCCACAAGGCCAAAAGCCAAAAGAATTACCCCAGCCCAAATTTGCCCGAAAACAAGGCAAAGAATACCCAGAGGCAGGAGCGCAATATTCAATCCGTTTTTGATTTTATTGTGATTGATTCTAAGTCCAAAAAACCAGTGCGCCAACATGGGCATAATAAAAAGTGCTACGATAAGAGCCGCTATCAATGCAAATGTTTTGGTATAAGCCAGCGGGCCAAAAAGCTTTCCTTCGGCTGCCTGAAGCGTAAATACCGGAATAAAACTCACAATAGTGGTAGATACGGCAGTGAGTATAGCAGAACTCACCTCAGCAGAACCTTCATAAACCGCTACTTTAATTTTTTGGTAATAGGATGTCTTGGATTCCCCATCTATTTCAACAGTATTTCCATCTATTTCATCTGATATATTTCCACTTTTTTCAACATTATTTCCATTTATTTCAACTGTATCTCCATCTATTTCATTTAACTTCTTCAAAATATTCTCCGAAAGAATTACCCCCAAATCCACCATAGTACCAATGGCAATAGCAATACCCGATAAGGCCACAATATTGGCATCTACACCAAAATAGCGCATGGCGATAAAGACCATCAAAATGGCCAAAGGCAAAAGTGTGGAAATGAGCAGTGAGGCGCGTAAATTATAGACCATTACAATTACCACCAAAATGACAATCAAAATTTGCAGGGACAATGCTTCCTCTAGTGTTCCCAAAGTTTCATAAATCAGGCCGGATCGATCGTAGAAAGGCACAATGGTCAACTGGCTTTCCGTACCATTGGCAAGTGTCTTTTTGGGCAATCCGGGCGAGATTTCCTCGATCTTGTCTTTCACATTATTGATGACTTCCAGCGGATTGGCTCCATAGCGGGCAACGACCACTCCCCCAACTACTTCGGCTCCTCCTTTATCAAGGGCACCTCTGCGGGTAGCGGGACCCAAACTCACTTTCGCGACATCTTTTATGCGAATGGGGACATTGTCCTGCACATCTACCACTGCTTTTTCAATGTCTTCTAATTTTTTGATGTAACCCAGTCCGCGCACCAAATATTCAGCCTGATTGATCTCTATGGTTTTGGCGCCCACATCCCTATTGGATTTTTGAACGGCCTGCATCACTTTGTGCAGCGGAATATTATAGGATTTCAGTGCATCGGGATTTACATCAATTTGGTATTCCTTTACAAAACCACCGATAGATGCCACTTCAGAAACCCCATCCGTAGCATTGAGCCCATATTTTACGTAAAAATCCTGAACTGTGCGTATTTCGTGTAAATCCCATCCGCCCGTAGGATTTCCATCTTTGTCGCGTCCTTCAATGGTGTACCAATAAATCTGACCAAGCGCAGTTGCATCAGGTCCCAATGTAGGTTGCACCCCATCGGGCAGGATGTCTTTCGGCAATGAATTGAGTTTTTCTAGAATTCGCGAACGCGACCAGTAAAATTCAATATCTTCCTTAAAAATGATGTAGATGCTGGAAAATCCAAAAATGGACGAACTGCGAATGGATTTCACCCCCGGTATCCCCAGCAAATAGGTGGTAAGCGGATAAGAAATCTGATCTTCTATATCCTGTGGCGATCGTCCCTGCCACTCGGTAAATACGATTTGCTGGTTTTCGCCAATATCAGGGATGGCATCCACAGGAACAGGATCGGAGGGCAATGCCCCAAGCTGCCAGCCAAAAGGTGCAGTAACAATTCCCCAGGCAATAAAGCCCAGCAAAATAAGCGATGTTACCAGCTTATTATCCAGAAAATATTTTATGATTTTATTGAGCATAATTCAGATTTGCTGATGAATTAATGACTTGATGTGCCGATGTTCAAAACTTGTATGAACAGCACATTAGCAAATTAAAAAATCAGCAAAATCAAATTAAGAAGGTCTGGAAAAGCACCTGTATGTCTTTGTCCAGTGGGGGCGGGTAGTAATTACCGTATTGTGGAAAGATTAATTCCGGGAAATATTTTTCACTCTTACTTTGGGCAAAAGCCTGCACAAAATCAATATCAAAATTGAGCTTCTGAATCGTTTGGTTAAAATCCTCTTTTAGCTCTACCGTGAGGTATTCATTTTCGCAGCAAGGTACTTTATTGATGCGTTCTTTAGTATCCGAATGAAATGGGCATTCCTCTTTTACTTTGTGCATGCCGCAATCCAAATCACCTTTGCCCAGCATGAGCTGAGATTTCACCACAAAACCTGCGCAATAGTGCGTGGCCATTGTAAGGCTTATGTTGCTGAGCAACAACAGTAGAGTAAAAAATATGGAAATGACTTTCTGCATCAATTCGAATATAAGTATTTTACAGAGAAAAAGGTACTATGTATTGTGTTAATTGTTATTAATCTGAGCTCGGAAATTATTTATTGCTCAGAATGCCATAAAACAGAAATATTATTCTTGGAAAGATGCACAATGCTATATTCATTAAATTAATTAACAAATGTAAACGTCTGCTGCTGTTACAAGTCTTATTTTTGGCGTAAACCAATTAATAATCATGGAAACATTTATTCAAAGTTGGCTGGGAGCAACATTTTTCAACAGCCTTCGCTATTTTACCATTGCGGGCTTGGCGTTCATTCCATTTTATCTTTTAATGAAAGACCGCTTTACAAAAGAAAAAATCCAAAGTAAATCAGCCACTAAAAAAGATTTTATCCGTGAAGTAAAAGACTCCATTTCTACCATGGTGATCTTTGGAATAAGTGGAGCCCTGTTGCTGGCAAGCCCTGTAAGACAATACACACAGGTATATTCTGAAGCAAATGAATTTGGATGGCTCTATCTAATATTAAGCGTAGCCCTGGCATTGGTCATCCACGATACCTATTTTTATTGGACCCACCGGTGGATGCATGGAAAGAAGGTGTACAAGCGCTTTCACCTCACCCACCACCTTTCTATAAACCCAAGTCCCTGGGCTTCTTATACTTTCAGCGGTCTGGAAGGTGTAATTCAGAGCGGCATTATCTGGGTACTGGCTTTTTGTATCCCAATGCACGAATATGCACTCTTATCCTTTACTGTAATTGCTTTTGTGATCAATGTTTACGGACATCTCGGTTATGAAATTGCACCACTCTGGTTCAGAAAAACCACAATATTTAAATGGATGGCTACTTCTACCTATCACAATCTGCACCACAGCAAGTTCAACGGCAATTTTGGACTGTACTTCCGCTGGTGGGACAAGTGGATGAACACTGAAGTGCCAGGTTATGAAAAAGCATATGACAAAATCCAGGAAAGAAGAATGGAAAAAGGATTGGAACCTGAATTGAAAAATATTTAAGGTACTGGTAAAGAACTAATTTTTATACTAAAATTTTAAATCAAAACATTGCAAGAAACAAATCAAAATAAAGACAAGAATTCCGCCCGTAAATTTGAAATAGCCATTATTGGCAGTGGATTTGCCGGTATTTGCATGGGTATTAAATTGCGCGAAGCGGGCATCACGGATTTTGTAATCCTGGAAAAAGCCGATGAAATTGGCGGTACCTGGCGCGACAATACCTACCCCGGAGCCGCCTGTGATGTTTCTTCACACCTCTACTCCTTTTCATTTGAACTGAACCCAAAATGGAAGCGCATGTTTTCCGGTCAACAAGAAATATTTGAATACCTGAAGCACTGTATAAAAAAATACGACCTCTTGAAACACATTCGCTTCAATGCCGCTGTTATGGGCGGCAAATACGAGGAAGAAAGTGGTATCTGGCTGGTTGATATTGCTAACCAGAGTCCAGTGGAGTGCCGTTTTTGGATCAATGGAATGGGGCCGTTGAACAGGGCTGTTACACCCGACATACCCGGAAAGGAAAGTTTTAAGGGCGCAGCTTTTCATTCCTCATCCTGGAATCATGATGTAGATTTAAAAGATAAAAAGGTGGCCGTAGTCGGCACGGGGGCCAGTGCCATACAGATTGTTCCAGCAATTGCCCCAATGGCCAAACAACTTCACCTCTTTCAGCGAACTCCTGCCTGGATCATGCCCAAGCACGATAGGGAAATGCTTCTTTTGGAGCAAGTTTTATTTAGAAAAATGCCTTTTATCCAGCGCTTATACCGCAATGTAATCTATGGTATTAATGAATTGACAGCTATTGCAATGGTCTATAAACCTCGCCTGATAAAATTCCTGGAAAAATTTGCCATAAGAAATATGCGCAAGCAAGTGAAAGACCCGGAACTGCGCAAAAAGCTGGAGCCCAAATACAGCTTTGGTTGCAAAAGGGTATTGCTTTCCAATGACTACTACCCTGCATTGACACGCGACAATGTAGAAGTGATAACAGATTCCATTGCTTCCATTTATGAAAATGGTTTAAAAACTGATAAAAATGAGTCCATTGATGTAGATGCCATTGTTTATTGCACCGGTTTTATGGCTTCTGAATATCCCAAATATTTCAAAGTGTTTGGTAAAAATGGATTGGAGCTGGGTAAATACTGGCAAGATGGCCCTGAAGCATATATGGGCACTACCGTAAACGGATTTCCAAACCTGTATTTTATCATTGGCCCCAATACAGGGCTTGGTCACAATTCCATGGTGTTTATGATTGAGGCGCAGGTCAATTATATTATGGATGCCATTAAAAAAGCGCGCAGGAAAAAAGTGAAGGCTATGGAAGTAAAAGCTGAGGTACAGCAAAAATTCAATGAAAATATCCAGACCAAACTGCAAAGCACCATATGGAACAGCGGTTGTATGAGTTGGTATATGACCAGCAGTGGCAAAAACACCTCTATTTGGCCGGGCTTCACTTTTGAATTCTGGAACAAAAGCAAAAAAATTAAGGACTCGGATTATTTGTGGGAGAAATAAAAAATTGAGGCATGTATTTTCATGGTTTCTCAATAAAAAAAACCGGTATTTGATTCATTCAATACCGGTTTTCTATTTGTTTGCAAGTTCTGTATTAACCTTGCGCTCTTCCAAAAGAGCCCCTGCTAAGTTTGTCCATATGATTAAAGATGAGGTTCAGAAAGTGAACCAAATCCTTATCGGTAACAATTCCAACAACTTTGTTGTCATCATCAGTCACAAGTACACTGCTGATATTATTTTCATCCAGAATTTTGGTCATGTCTTTTATTAAATCATCCGGATGCATGGTCACTACATTTCTAGTCATTATATCCTCTAACTTCAGATTTTTATTCAAATCAGCATTTGTAAACACATCCTTTTGCATGGCTACTTCAGCAAACTTTTTAGAAAGATCGTTTGAACTGACAATACCGAGTAAGACATCATTGTCATCTACTATTGGTAAGTGACGCAATTTGTAGGTCTGAAACAATTCCAGTGCTTCAGAAAATTTATTATCGGGTTTGGCTACAGTTACTCGTTTGGCCATCAATTGATGCACCTTGGTATTTTCCTCTATGTACATTATAATTGGTTTTAAAAATTAAAAAATTATTCTCCGTTTAATGCTGATTGTTCTTGTTGCTGTGCCATAGCCTGAATATTTCCCTTTGCCAAAGCAAAATCAGGAAAAATTTCCAATGCTTTTTGAAAAGAGGCTTCCGCTGATTTAAAATCTTGTTGTTGCATAGCCAATACACCGTTGATATTAAAAACAGCAGCCATTACAGGGACTTCTTGTGTTTCTCCTCTTCCATAGCGAATATTGACTTTTGTTTCTTCGGCTTCCGGATCTTGAGTTATTTTATTTAAACTGCTAACACATTCATTGTATCTCCTTAAATTAAATTGTAGCGATGCAATTTGATAAAGGTAATTCAACTTTTTAGTTTGATCATAGAGTTTTTCATAGGCTTTCAAAGACTCTTCATGCATTCCAAGTGCTTCTTTTGAAAAAGCCATATACTCCATAAGTGTAGTGTCTTTTTCTCTGCCTTCCATCAGTTTTTCACCAAGCAAGACCGTTTGAACATATGCCCCTCTGCCAAAATAAAGACCAATCAAAGTATCTTTCCAGGCATTTTCGGGCTCATATTCATTCAAATAATATACAGCATTAATAGCTGTAAGCAAATCTCCATTGTCCATAGCTGAGCGATAAATGGATTTTTGTGTGTTTATTTGTTGTGCAGTCTGGTCGCAGGAAGCAAAAAGTAAAATAAAAGAGAAAAGTAAGGTAGTAGTAAATTTCATTCGTTTTAATTTGAGTGTTTTTGAAAATCAGAACTAAGATAGTAAATCGATCAATATCATTTTAATATTAAGTCTGTCAATTTTTGAAATAAGCTGAATTCAAATATTCAACCTACTATTTCTTATAAATTCATACAATCAATGTCAAAGTAAATTTCGGGTTTTAAAAGCCATAAATTATTCCCATTTTTATAGCTATGAATCAGTTCTACTCTGCTGCAGTAATATTGCTGCTATTGATTTTTCATTGTTATTCATATGCTGAAATAATATTCTCAGACACATTGGGCACAGCCGATTGCTATGAAGAAGGATACAGTCTGATCCCCTTTGGTAATGGATATTTGTGCAACAGTGTTGAATTGTGCCCCAATGGCAGTAATCAACGAGAAGGCAGTTGGGTTTTTCTGGATGAAAATGGCGATTCCCTATCACTTGAATACAATAATTACTCGGGCTATGGAAAAGAATTGAAAAATGGCGACATACTTATTTATGGGGGAGAAAGTGCAGGCCTGGTCTATGACAGCGTATATATTCACCGTTTTGATCAAGGGGGCCAATGGCTTTGGACTTTTAAATCTTACCTGCCCGATTGTAGCAATGCGGTTTACGATGTAGCAGAAGATTCAGAAGAAAATATTTATGTCTGTGGCACTTATGGTACAGTAAATTGCAATCAACCGACTTATCAGAGCTATATTTTTAAACTCAACAGCAGTGGCGAATTGCAGTGGAGTAAAACTTATACGGCTCCGGGAGGTGAATTGCAGTTTTACGATATTAAAATTTCAAACAACAAAATTTATGTTGCTGGTTTTAAAGACAGCAGCAGCCTGAACAGAAGTGCCTATTATGCACAGTTCAATCTTTCCGGTCAATTCGAATGGTTCAGGGGTATTTCTACTCCCGGTAAAGACCTGAACGGATACAGTATTGCTAGAAGAAAAGATCAATTATATATTCTGGCTTATGATGATAGTCTGCGCTTGTTCATCACGGATATTGCAGGTCAATCTTTTGAAAACATAAATCTGGGCGCAAGGTGTGGTTCACGATATTTCCATATTGAAAACAGCCTTGACGACTACCTTTTAGTATTGGCAAACAAACGCATAAATTTCAATTGCAGCAGTACATTCAGCAAAATCGACAGCAGTGGACGTCTGCTTTGGGAAAAGAATTTCGGTGGACTGTTGCGGACTTTTCACGAAGCCGATTCCGGTTCTTTTTTATTGGCAGGAGAAGCTGATTACCTGCCCCAAATAAAAGTGCTGCGCTTTGATACTACTTATACTTCTCGCCCACCTCTTCACAATAATGTTTTTGAGCAAAATAATGACTTCAATATCGGGCTCTATCCCAATCCTTCTACAGGAATATTTTACCTGGACATTCAGGAAAATTTCCAACTACAAAAAATACGCTTAATTGATTTGCAGGGCAGAATTATTGCAGCTTGGAATCAGGCGCAAACTTCAGCTTATCAAATACCGAAATTCGCAGCTAACGGCATTTACCAGATTCAACTTAGGGGAGAAAAAGGAATACTCCTTCACAAAAAACTCATACTACTTCGCTGATTTGCTTATAATTCATCAGGGTATAAGTGTAAAAGATGCTTCTTGTAATTGAACAAATCAATGTCATAAAAACCATTTGAGTAGGTCAGTTTGTACAAAGCCACATTATCGTGCGGAAAATCATCCATTTTTGACAATTCACAATTGGTAAGGTTGCAAAGCAATGATCTTATTGCCCGGCCATGGGAACAGATCAGCATTTTCCCTTCAAAATCACTCAGTGCTTCTTTAATAAATTTTTCCTGCCGGGTTTTCAAATCCAGGGGACTTTCCCCACCTGGCATGCTCCGGCTGAGCTCGCCTTTTTTCCAACTTTCAATTATGGACAAATACTCCTGATGCATATCCTTTGTCGCTACTTTGCCTTCGTGCATTCCCCAATGGAGTTCATCCAACCCCTCATGTGCATGATGGGCGGGATACAAAGTTTTAAAGGGCTCTAATGTTTGTTGGGTACGCTTTAGTGTAGATGAAAAAACACGGTCAAATGGTGTGTTCCGGAATGCATCGTAAAATGCCTGCGCCTGTTTTCTTCCCATTGCATTGATATCGGAATCCACTCCCCTGCCCTGAATGATTCTTTTCTTGTTGTAATCTGTTTGCCCGTGTCGAATCAGGTATATTTCCTTGCTCATATATCAATTTAAGTGTTGTTCAAATTTACATTTTCTCAAAATGAGGAGAATCAGGTAATCTGTACAACTACAATTCATTTTTATCAATTCCTGCCTGTTTAAGAATGCTATTTAATGTACCCTTGGGAAGGTCTTTGCTGTGCATTGTATCTACAGTGATTTTTAGATAATAAATATTTATAATAGTTATAGCTGTCATCTATGAAGCCAAGGTTAAAGAATACTCCAGGGTTTTACTATCATCGGGGACGGATTCGTTTTCTATCTCCAGCAATTCAATATATCCTTCTATGGCTTCTTTTGCCATCTCCATCGCATGCTCCAGATTTTTACCGTAGGTAATGCAGCCAGGCAAAGCTGGTACAGTAACAGTATATCCACCTTCAGGCTCTTCCTGCAATAAAATTCTATATGTTCGGGTAGTCAAGAGCTTTTGATTTATATGTTTTCAAAAACAGGGAAATTAAAACTTTAGGTTGTTAATCAAATATACAAACCAACTCCGAGTTTGAAAAGGTTCTGATCTCAAGGTATATTTCTTTTCCCATCATTTATATTTGTATAACAATTGCGCAGCTAATCTATTATTTTCATTAAAATTAGTCTTAAAGATTTAAAATTGAACTCAAACTTTTCCAATTCAGAAGGCATAATTGCATACTCCCCTTTTAATTCAACTGAATTTCAGTTTTATACCTCGAAAAAAGTAAGCCAGAACAGCTCCAACTTGTTCATGCCCTCTGAATCCACTAAGAAATTTGTTTTTGCAGCATTTAACAATTCCCATTTACCAAACTTGGTTTTTGAAGATTTACACAAAATAAATATTGATTCTGCTAAAAGTATTTTTGAAAGTGCATTGTCTTTTCCCAATGAAACCAATTTCAAGGATTACAAAATTCAATTTGAAGCAGCACAAAAGCTTTTGAATACCGACCTACTTCAAAAAGTAATTTTATCGCGGATTATTCACTTTTCAATTAAGGATTTAGACATAAATCCAATTGCCTATTTTAAATCAATTTGCAGAAAATATCCGCAAAGCTTTAATTATTTGTGCTATCATCCTACGTGTGGATTGTGGATAGGAGCTACTCCTGAAACGCTTTTGGAAATTAAAGGCAATCAATTAAACAGCATGTCGCTTGCCGGCACCCGACCCAAAGAAGAGCATCCACCAAAATGGAGGACCAAGGAAATAGAGGAACAAACTATCGTCACAAAATACATTCGCAATGTGCTGAAATCACATTTTAGCGGTGAGTTAAAAGAATCCAAAGTGGAGAACCTATTTACGGGATCTGTTTGGCATTTGATAACCCGGTTTGAGCAAGAATTGGAAAGCGGAGATTTTTCAAAACTCAAGGATTTCATAGCAGATATACACCCAACACCTGCAATCAGTGGATTACCAAAAACGGCAGCCTTAAATGCAATTGAGAAAATAGAAAAGCACGATCGGCAATATTATACCGGATTTTTGGGACTGGTGGAAGCTGAAAATGTGCATTTATTTGTAAACCTTAGATGCTTGCGCTGGCAAGAAGATAAAGTCGCATTTTTTGTAGGAGGTGGCATTACGAAAGACTCAAAACTACTTGAAGAATGGGAAGAGACGACTAATAAGAGTCAAACTTTACTACAGCTCTTCAACAAAATGTAGGATTAAGTAACTTTGGCCTCAAAATCACTGATGTATTCTCTACTGCGCAATATTCTTTTTCTTCTGCCTGCTGAAAAAGCACATTATTTTACCCTGAACATACTCAGGTTGATATTGTGCATTCCCGGGATGAAAGGCCTGTTCAAAAAAATATTCAACCCTAAAAATCAGTCCGATGAATCTGTAGAGCTATTTGGCATTCGTTTTCCCAATCGAATTGGCCTCGCTGCCGGCTTCGACAAAGATGCCCGCTATATACACGAACTCAGCACATTAGGTTTTGGATTTTTGGAAATTGGCACACTTACACCACTACCGCAAGAGGGAAACCCCAAGCCAAGACTTTTTCGATTGCCTGAAGACCAGGCGCTGATCAACAGAATGGGCTTCAATAATGGCGGGGTTTTAGCAGCAATTGAGCGATTGAAAAAGCGTCCTAAAAATAGGATCATTGGCGGGAATATCGGGAAAAACAAGATCACCCCTAATGATGAAGCAGTTGAGGACTACAAAAAGGCATTTGATGCACTTTTTCCTTATGTAGATTATTTCACGGTAAATGTTAGTTCTCCCAATACTCCCGGCTTACGCGAATTGCAAAGCAAAAAACCACTGCTCGATATTCTGAATCAATTGCAATTGCTAAACAAGCAAAAGGAAAAAAGAAAAGCTATACTGCTGAAAATCGCCCCGGATTTAAGCCTTCCTCAATTGGATGATATACTTGAAATAGTCAGTGAAAGTAAAATTGATGGTTTGATTGTAAGCAATACCACAATAGAAAGGACAGGTTTGAAAACCGCTAAAAACCAATTGGAAGCTATTGGCAATGGTGGATTGAGCGGAGCTCCATTGATGCAGAAATCCACTGAAATTGTAAGGTATTTGTCGGAAAAATCGAATGGCAAAGTGCCAATTATTGCAGCCGGTGGAATAATGAACGGAGAAGATGCCCTTGCAAAAATAAAAGCCGGTGCCTCACTGGTTCAGATATACACAGGATTCATTTATCGGGGGCCGGGATTTGTGAAAGAATTGAGAAAGGCAATTAGCAATAGCTAAGCAAATAATTTAAAACGGATAACCGATAGCCAGGTTAAATTTAATATTATCCCTTCTCCATTCTTTTTCCGAAGGTTCAAATGTTTTGATCACCCAGGGGTCGCCTGTATTCACTTTTGCAGGATCACGCAATGGCATGGCCACATCAAAACGCAGTACAAAATAAGAAAGATCAATTCGAGCTCCCACACCTGTGCCTAAAGCAAACTCATTGTAAAAACGGTCAAATTCAAAATCAGCACCGGGTCTGGAATCATCAGGTCTAATCAACCATATATTTCCCGCATCAACAAAAAATGCCCCTTTAATAAACTTAATAATATCAAAGCGCAGCTCAATATTGCCCTCCAGTTTTATATCTCCTGTTTGATCTAGCGCAAAATTATTACTTGCATCAACACCGGAGGCCTCTATATCAAAAGAACCTGGGCCTAATGTACGCACACGCCAAGCTCTTATACCATTTGCACCTCCTCCTGTAAATTGCTTGGTATATGGCAGGGCCGTTGAATTGGAATATGGAATACCAACACCTGCAAAAGCTCTGCTCACCAGGCGAGCATGTTTTGAAAAATCCCAGTAGTTTCTGATGTCTGAATTAAAAATTGCATACTGCGCATAATTGACATTGAATATTTTATAGGGTTTTTCAATATCCTTATTCTTATTGATCAGCGAAACAATACCATGCAATGTATTCCCGGCCAGGTCAATCCCACCTCTGTAAAAAATATAGCTGTTTCTTTTTGACTTAGGTTGATTGGTATAGAAAAAGGTGTATTCTGTACCGAGAATAAACTGTTCTGTAAAGCTGCTTCTCAATGTTTGGCTTTGCGCAAGTACTTCCAGAAATTCAGGTGTGGTTTGGTTCAACCTGATCAAACTGGCGACCACTGGCGTCAACAAATGCCTTCTCGTATTGGACACTTTCCAATCGTAGCTGTAGGATAAATTGATGGAATTAATGGTGTAAAAATTAATCCTTCTCAATAAGCTGTAACGCAGCGACAACCTGGTCTTGGGTGTATGTTTATAGGGGGTGTTGTTAAGGCGAAAAGGCACAATTAATTTATTGAACAACAAACTGCCCTCTATATTCAACTCCCCCGTATTGAAAAAAGCCGACCCACCATCAAAATTTGATTCCAAACCACCGGATACATTAAAATTAAACTGCTCAGTTCCCTTGAAAATATTTTTATTGACATAATTGAACGAAGCTGCAACACCAAGTAAAAAGTCGGTATTGTTATTGGCTTCTGCATCTATTGAAAAAGCCTGTTTTTTAGATGGCGTAAGGTGAATAAAGCAATTGAGATAATTTTTGCTCGTATCAGCAACTTTTTGATAAGACACATTTACAAACTTAAAAACCCCCAATTCAGTCAGTTGATTGGCTGTATATCGCGCTTTTTGTCTGCTGTAAAGAGCATCGTGTTTCTGATGAATATTGTTGATCAAAACCCTGTGGCGGTATTTATGGGATTCGGCAATAAAATAATAATGCCCTATTTGAGTGGTATCGAAATTAATTCTGCTGAGCAATTGCTCTGAGTTGTAATCGGTATAAACATAGATGTTGTTAATATAATAAAGTTCATGCTCGGCTGAATCACCGGGAGGCTCCACTCTTACACTGATATCTATTTCATTGCTGACATCATTGCTGTCCAAATCAAAATAAACGTACTCTTTATTGAAAAAATAATAGCCCCTGTCTCTCAGGTCTTTGGAAATGCGCTCCCTTTCCTCCTTGAGTACACCCACATCAAAAGGATCTCCTTCTTTTAAAAGAGTAGCTTCCTTGTTGTCGTACAAGATTTTTTCTACAGGCTTGTCTATCTCGGGAAAATCAACATCTTTGATTGTATAACGTGCATTCAAATCAATTAAAAAATTAAGTTCTACACGTTTTTCTTGTTGACCAATGTCTATCTTTTCAATATTCACAGATGCATAGAAAAATCCTTTATTGATGAGGTAGTTTTTCATCATTATAGCAGACTTTCGCGCAAAAACCTCATCATACAAAACAGGAGCCTCTCCTATCTTATTTTTCATCCAATAGCGGAATTTATTCTCGCGCCTCCTGTCGGCCACATTATAGAACCACAAACGCGTTTTAGCCAGCCCTATAAATTTTTTATTGGGCTGCAATTGCGAAATATCTTTCAATTCATTTTTAAAATTCCTCTTTTTGTTCTCGGGTTCCTCATCGATAAACGTAATATTGTTGGCCTTAAAAAGCTGCTCACCTTCTCCAAGGAAGCGCGTATTGAAACACCCGCTGTTTAGATAAGCAATAGAGATCAATAAAAAAATGTAAATTCCGTGCCTCAAAACGATATATATGCTATCACGTTCGCAAATTAAACATATTCAATCTTTACAAAGAAAAAAATATAGGACACTGCATCAACAGTATTTGATAGAAGGTCCAAAAATTGTTGAACAAGCTGTGGTCTTCAACGCCCCGAAAATAGAAATATTTGCAACAGCAATGTGGGTAAATGCACAAGAGGATTTATTATCAAAATACAGTCCTGTTGTAAATATAGTATCTGATAAGGACCTGGATCGTATCAGTCAATTAAAAACAGCCAATGAGGTATTGGCACTGCTCCCTATTGAAAAAGCTGAACCGCGTAAAAAACTCAGCGGCTTAAACCTCATGCTGGAAAACATCCAAGACCCCGGAAATTTAGGCACCATTATTCGCTGTGCCGATTGGTTTGGTGCAAGTGCAGTATTTTGCACCCCAGATTGTGCAGATTTATACAATCCCAAAGTGCTGCAAGCCTGCATGGGTTCCAATTTTTATGTACCGGTTTATTATCTGGAAGCCGAAACACTAATTGAAAATGCCCATGTGCCAATTTATGCTGCTACTGTTAGTGGAGAAAATTTGTATAATGTAAAGCCACAGGAAAATGTCTTGATTTTGATTGGCAATGAATCCAAAGGATTGAGTGCCGCATTGAAAGAAAGCTGCGATACCGAAATCACTATTCCCAAAAAAGGCAAAGCTGAATCGCTAAATGCAGCAAATGCAACAGCTGTGATATTGTCTTATTTCGCAAATGCAATGCGCTAATCCATTATGTTTAATCTTGTTCTACAACTTCAAAGCCCAAGCTGATAAGGTCTTCCCAAAAACCGGGATAGGATTTGGTGACTACATATGGATTGTCAACTGTAATTGTGCCATATCTTAAGCAGAGCGGAGTTAAACTCATGGCCATACGATGATCGCTGTAGGTATTAAAAAAATGAGCAGGTGATAGTTTATCAATCCCTGCTGTACCGAGATTCCATTTTCCATCATGCTCGTTCATATAGAAACCCAGATCATCCAATTCTCGCTGCATGGCTTTCATACGATTGGTTTCTTTAATCATTAAAGTATCCACTCCGGTAATCTGTGCCGGAATGTTTAATCCTGCACATGTGGCGAGCATAGTCTGTACCAAATCAGGGCTGTTTTTAAAATCATGTCGAAAGAAACTCTGTGTAGCTTCACCTTTGCTCAGCCGAACACCTTTTTCATTGAAAGTAGTCACTACTCCAAAGCCTTGCATGATCTTGTGGATTTCAGCATCCCCCTGCCCGGTATGCTTGTAAAGGCCGTTTAACTGTAGGTCAACTTCATCTGCCAATGCAGCCATTTCATAATAATATGAAGCTGCCGACCAATCTGATTCTACCTGTATATCCCTTGCAGAATAATCTTGATGCGGAATTGAAATCAAGTTTTGTGACCATTCACAACGAATGCCAAAATAGCGCATAATTTCAAGTGTAAGTCGAATATAAGGACTGGAAACAACATTCCCTTTAAGCTTAAGCACAAGTCCCTTGGGCAATACAGGAGCCACCAGTAATAAAGCAGAAATAAACTGACTGCTTATTCCTGCATCGATTTCCACCCTGTTCGACTCAAATTTTTTACCCTGAACCAGCAAAGGCGGATAGCCTTTATAACCCAGATATTGAATATCTGCTCCAAGTTCATTGAGCGCATCTACAAGGGGCGCAATAGGTCTTTTTAATAATGAGTCGGAGCCGGTAAGAATGCTTTGTCCATCATGTGTGGCGAGCAAAGCAAGTAAAAAGCGTATTGTAGTTCCACCCTCGCCTGCATTCAACACGATATCTTTGCTTTTCATCAGCTCGTATAGCCTGATGGTATCATCCGACTCGGAGATGTGTTTAATTGTAAATGGATCCTGGCAAAGCGAACGGATGATTAAAATACGGTTTGAAATACTTTTGGAGCCTTCCAAATCTATTTCACCTATGAGTTTTTTATCTGCTTTGCTTACTTTAAATTTCATCTGTTTAAAATTTTTCTGCAAGCTCCAAAAATGCAGAAAAATTTTTGCACAGATGGAACCGCTTCGCTCTCACATGAATTTATTTTAATCATCCTCATGTATGAAGTTTTTGATTAAAAAAATTCATGCTCGTTTCATGCTTTACTATTCAGCCATTTAACAAGTTCCTCAATATATTCAATATTCAAGGATTGATTGTACTTTGCCTCCCCAATTTTTCTTAAAAGGGTAAAGTTAAATTGTCCTGAAGTATTTTTTTTATCATTTTCTATAAATTGTGAAACATTCTGTAAATCAATTTTATCGGGCAAATACTTGCCATATATGGGCCAAATATACTTTTCCAGTTCATCAAAATCAGTAGCGGAAAGCAGTTCCATTTTAACTGCACAATAAGATTCTGCCAATATTCCCAATGCTACAGCAACTCCATGTGGTAAAGCTGTCTTTCTTTCCAGGGCAATAGATTCCAGTGCATGCCCTATGGTATGTCCGAGGTTCAATATTTTTCTCAAACCTTTTTCAAAAGGATCTGCCTTTACTATCTCTAATTTAATCTCTAATGATTTTGCAATAAAATCCACGGGAATTATTTTCTCCTTCAGTATATCAAATGCACAAAGTGCTTTCCAATGTGATTTATCTGCTATTAATGCGTGTTTCAACATTTCTGCCCATCCGCTAATGCGCTCTGCTTTGTCCAGGGTCTTTAAAAATACGGGATTGATCCAAACAGCCAGGGGATTGGCAAAACAGCCTATACTGTTTTTTATTCCATTAAAATTATACCCGAGTTTACCTCCAATTGTAGCATCCACCATTGCCAACAATGAAGTTGGTACTTGTATAAAATCAATACCGCGCTTATATGTAGCTGCCAAAAATCCACCCAAATCACCAACTACACCACCACCCAAATTGATTAGCAACGCATTCCGGTCTGCTTTACAATTCAAAAGTGCTTTGTATAAATCCTGAAGTGTCACAGCCGATTTGTTTTGTTCTCCAGCTGGGAAAACATGCAGCTTGTAATCAAAGTCGGCTAATACAGCTTTAAAAAGCGGAAGGCAACATTTTTCGGTATTGCTGTCACAGATAATGTGAATGGAGCTGTATTTTTCAAAATATGAACAAAGTAGCTGCTCCTCTCCTTCTTTTTCCTGAAGCAAAACCGGATAATCGGGATTTATGATCTTCAGCATATTTAGATTATTTAGACTGCACTGTTAATTCTAATGACCAAGCTTCAGGTTTATCGGCAAACAGCAATTTGGTTTTAGACCAGGTATTGCGAAAGAATTCTGATTGTCGATAATTGTTTAAAGCCTCTGTACTCTCCCACAGCGAAATAGTAAAAAGCATATTTGGTTGATCCTTATTGATCAATAATTCTACTTTTTTACAGCCCGGGAAATTTTCAATCTTATTGCTAACTTTCTTAAAAACAGCAATAAACGCATCGACTTCCTCCGGGACAAAGCTCATTTTTACAATCCGCCTGATCATTTGAAATTTATTTGAACGGTAGTTTTCAATTTCAACCCAAGTAAACTTGCTGCTTTACCGTGATTCACAGCAATTTCCAAATGCTCCGATCCATTGAATAAAGCGAGCAATTCACCGGGATCAACATCTGAGTAACTATCACAAATGCGCTCAATACGGTCCAGATGTTTAAATTCAATATGAAAAGGACGGCAATTGCATTGCGTTTCGAAAAAGTCGCGGTCTATATTCAGCACAACATTTTCATAATTGTCGATATAGATCACTTCTCCACGAATGCCCCAATCACCATAAGCAGGACGAGCAGCATTGATGGACAGCAGTTTATTTCGCTTTGTTCCCAGTTCCAAAGGTTTCTTACCATTGCTCAGAGCACCAAGTACATCCGCGAAAAAATTATTGAGATTGCTCTTAGAGCTATAACCAAGTTTTTCAGGCTCCAGCTCCACTACCCAATCGGGCTCAGCTCCATCAATGGCAATATTAAAAACACCATTGTCTATACCGAGAAAAAAGTGTGCATTGTACTTAAATAAAACCGGTCTGCCTTCTTCTTTTTCAGTATCAATAAGCATGAGGTGAAAACTGCCTTTTGGGAAATCGGGAAAACAACATTTTAAAACATAGGCTGCCTGTACCAAACCGTGTCTTTCTATTTCGTGAGTGATATCAACAAGCAAAGCATTTTCACACGCAGAATAGATATTCCCCTTGAGGGATCCTACATAAAAATCTTTTATTCCAAAATCTGTGATCAAGGTGATCAAGGGCATAGGAGAGGACACAATTTTTAGGTAAATTTGAAGTTCAAAAATACAATAAAATTTTGAGTGAATTAATCATTAGCATCGGTGATACAGAACCGGTAGAACTCTTTGGAGTAAATAATTCCCGGCTAAACCTTATCAAAAAATCTTTTCCACTGCTTAAAATAGTAGCACGTGGCAATAAGATAAAACTTTCGGGATCTGCTGAAAACATAGCTCAGTGTAAAAACAAAATTGAGCAAATGGTAAAAATGACTGAAAAATATGGTCAGTTGAGCCATAAAAATGTGGAAGCTATAATGGAGCAGGAAGGAACCGTAAGCGATCTCGTTGATGACAGCAGTCAGGTGATCGTTCACGGCTCTAATGGACTGGTAGTTAAAGCCCGTACACCCAATCAGCGAAAAATGGTAACGCTTTCCGATGAAAATGATGTGCTGTTTGCGCTGGGACCTGCCGGAACGGGAAAAACATATACTGCTGTGGCACTTGCTGTAAGAGCTTTGAAAAATAAATCTGTACGCAGAATTATCCTTACAAGACCGGCCGTAGAAGCTGGAGAAAATCTTGGTTTTTTACCGGGAGACCTGAAAGAAAAAATTGATCCTTACCTGAGGCCACTTTACGATGCATTGCACGATATGATTCCGCTTGAAAAGCTCAATTATTACATGCAAAACAATGTGATAGAGGTAGCTCCACTGGCATTTATGCGCGGTCGTACATTAGACAATGCTTTTATCATCCTTGATGAATCCCAAAATACGACTACTGCACAACTGAAAATGTTTTTGACCCGAATTGGACCATCTGCAAAATGCATTATTACAGGTGATATGAGCCAGGTGGATTTGCCTAAAAATCAAAAATCGGGATTGCGACAGGCAGCTGAAATACTTGGACAAATTGAAGGCATTGGTACCATTCACCTGAAACAAAGCGATGTGATCCGCCATAAACTGGTGAAGGAAATTATCAAGGCCTATGAAATTTTAGAAGAACAGGAAAAAAACCCAAAAGACAAATAATATGGCAAATACGCTTATGCACAGCGAATATAGTTTTCCGGGACAAAGCAATGTTTATCACGGAAAAGTAAGGGATGTTTATACCATTGATGACAAATACCTGGTAATGGTGGCCAGCGACAGGATTTCCGCTTTTGATCATATTCTGCCCAAGCCCATTCCATACAAAGGGCAGGTGCTGAATAAAATTGCAGCGAAAAATCTTAAACAATGCATTGACATCTGCCCCAATTGGCTGATCAGCAGTCCTCATCCCAATGTGAGTATTGGCAAGCTTTGCGAACCCATTCCACTTGAAATGGTGGTGCGCAACTACCTTACAGGACATGCCTGGCGAGAATATAAAGCGGGCAAACGTGTATTGTGCGGAGTGCCCCTCCCCGATGGACTGAAAGAACACGATAAATTCGAAAAACCCATTATTACCCCTGCCACTAAAGCCGAGGAAGGACATGATGAGGACATCAGCCGGGAGGAGATTCTACAACGGGGAATTGTAAGCGAAAAAGATTATGAAACACTGGAACGCTATAGCCTTGATTTATTTGAAAGAGGCACGGAACTGGCCGCTGAAAAAGGTTTGATTTTGGTGGATACCAAATATGAATTTGGTTATCACAAAGGCCTGATCACGCTTATGGATGAAATTCACACCCCCGATTCTTCGCGCTATTTCTACGCAGAGGGTTATGAAGAAAGACAGGCCAAGGGAGAAGCCCAAAAACAACTCTCTAAAGAATTTGTGCGAGAATGGCTGATTGAAAACGGCTTTCAGGGACTGGAAGGCCAACAAATGCCGGATATGCCCGATGCTTTTGTAGAAGAAGTAAGTGAGCGCTATATTCTACTCTATGAAACCCTTATGGGTAGAAAATTCATCAAGCGAGCGGAAGATATTGACTCAAAAGTGATTGAAGATAAAGTTGCGGAGGCTTTGGGGAAATTGGAGGCCTGATACTTTTAAAAAATGCCTTAGCAACATTAAGCAATTAAAACGGCATTACTTTTCATCTGTTGAAGCCTCAAAATCCAAAGCAGCAGAATTGATGCAATAGCGCATCCCGGTAGGTAAAGGGCCATCATCAAACACATGGCCAAGATGTGCACCACATCTGCTGCACAAAACTTCTGTTCTGCTCATGCCCAGGGATTTATCTTCTGCCTCAAGGATTGCATCATAGCTTTTGGGAATAAAAAAACTCGGCCAGCCGGTACCCGATTTAAACTTGGTTTTGGAATCAAAAAGCACCTGTCCACAACAAATACAATGATAAAGCCCTTCTTCTTTATTGTCCCAGTATTTGCCGGTAAAAGCTTCTTCGGTTCCACCTTCACGTGTAACATGATATTGCAATTCAGTTAATTGAGCTTTCCATGCCGAGTCACTTTTTTGCACTTCGAAATCGTAAGCTGCCTCCTCTTGTGCCTGGGAACTGCAAAAACAAAAGAGGCTTACAAACAAAATAGACAGATATCTCATACTTAAAACTTTGTTGCATTAAAAAAAGGAGAACCTCACAAAAGTTCTCCTTTAAAAATACTTTTAAAAAAAGACTATCGCAAAACAATCCGCTTATGTGTTTGAATATCATCATTTTGAATACTGATAAAATACATGCCGCTATTAAAGTTGCTTAAATCAAGCTGATACTGCATTTCTTTTCGATTAATCTGATCTTCTATTAACAAACGGCCTTCTATACTCAACACCGAAACTTTCATATTATTTTCCTGAGCCGGGAATCTAAGATTAACAATCCCTTCCGTAGGATTAGGGAATATTTCCAATTGCTTATAAAAATCTTTTTGATCAATCCCTATACCCAATGAATCCGGTGGTTGATTAATTGTATATGCAGAAGCGTAAAAACAGCCATTTTTATCAGTTACGGTTACTTCATAAGCGCCTGTATCTAAACTTGTTATCACAGGAGATGTTTCCCCTGTATTCCACAAAAAAGACAATGGGGGTGATCCACCGTTAACCTCAATAGAAATTTCACCATCGCTCATACCATAAGTAGAAACATCAATAACTGAGTCAATTAAATTTATAGAATCAGGTTCAAAAATTGATACACTTAAACTATCTGTACACCCATTGTCATCAGTTACAGTTACAGAATAAGTGCCTTTATCCAAAGCATTAATATCTTGTGTTGTGTCACCACTGCTCCACAGGTAAGAAAAAGGTGATTTTCCCCCATTCAAAATTAAATCAATATACCCATCTGAATTTCCATAACAATTGACTCCTTTGCTAATTGATTCAATCCTTAGAGAATCGAACTCGCGTACATTGAAACTTGCAAAATAAGCACACCCAGAGTCATCAGTAACAGTAACACCATACAAACCACCTTCAAGATTAAAAATGCTATCAGTGCCAATACTGTTATTGGTCCATTCAAAATTGTATGGCGTTATACCACCACTTACATCAATTGAAACAGCACCATCACTACTTCCATAACAACTCACATCACTAATTGTAGAAGAATGAGAAAAATTTACAGTATCTGAAAGCACATAAGATTCCACAATTTCACAATCAACAGAGTCTTTAATTTTTACAGTATAGGTTCCTGAAATAAGGCTATCAAGATCCTGAGTAATTTCGCCATTTGCCCACAAGTAAGTATAAGGCGATGTTCCTCCTTCTACACTAATATCAATGCTTCCCAATGTACCATTGATACAATTTGGATCAGTTAGAGAATCTAATGAAGCTGTGATTTCAGAGGGTGCTGAAACTTCAAATGAATCAACAAAAACACTGCCGAGCGCATCTGTAAATGTAACCGTATAATTACCGGCAGATAAGCCTGTAACAGATTGAGTATTCGCTCCATTACTCCAATCAAATGTATAAGGAGCCTGGCCGGACTTAACTGTCGTTATGATTGATCCATTGGCATCTCCAAAACATTTAACACTTGTCACTTCTCCAGTCAATTCGTTTAAAATTACTGGACATTGTCTTTTCCCTTCCTGGATCAAGGAATTTCTATAATTAATAAGATTACTTCTCATCACCGCTGCCTGATCATTTGTAAACATTACCTGACAACTTTCTTCTGAATAGTCCATATAGTTTTCCCAAAGGTCAGGATAATCATAAGGCGTATCTACACAAGTATTTTTATTAGGATCACAACCCGTTTGTTGAGAATTGTTTCCGGCATTAGGCGTGTCATCAATGCCATCATCAACAGAACAATCGGGTGGGCCGGGAAAAAAAGGACTTCCTCCATCCCCCCAAATATGTCTGAGTCCGAGATAATGCCCTACTTCATGTACAGCAGTTCGACCTTGATCTGCCATAGATAATATACCTCCTACAGCAAATGGATTATTGACACCAAAAACCTCAAAATGAATAACTACTCCATCAAATTCAGGAGAAGGGGCATTTGAATTAGGTGGCCAGTTGGCAGCTCCAATAGGTGGATACGCAAATCCTAAAACACCAGGCTGACCAAACAAACTTAAATCACCCACCCAGATATTAAGATACCTCTCCGTATCCCAAGCATCGGAGCCACCTTCAGTGGATTGTTTTATGAGATCCAGGTCACCACCAATGTCAAAAAAACCTTGTGTTGTAGTACTCTTCCTGATAATTCCATTAGTGGAATCTCCCAGCGGGTCTTCTTTTGCCAGAAAAAACTCTAATCCTACATCTGCTTTTAGAGTGTCAAATTCAGGTCTAAGATTAGAAGTATCGGAATTTCGCATTCTATAACTCAAATTGAGCATTTCAATTTGATTGTGTATCAATGAATCATGTAAATTTTCATTGGCATTTTTGTATAGAATATGTACAACTACCGGAATTTTAAACACAGAATCCTGACTAAAACCTGACTTGTGATTTGATTGTAAGAAAGCCAGTTGTTTTGCCTGATCAAAGGTCTGATTCCTTGCCTGTATAAAACCGGGGTATTGCGCTTCATATTGCTGTAGCATCAAGTCGTAGCCACATCTGTGAAAATCCTGGGCACTTGTGACAACAACTGTAAAAACAAATAAAAACAATAATAATATATTTCTCATAATTTTTCTTTAAGAGCGCAAATATAAGGAATAAGAGATTTAATACAGAAACAGAAAAACGAGATGAATTATATCTTAATATTTTTCCAATGTCCTGTTTTCAGGTAAATAAAAGTGAGTACCATCAACACAAACCAATAAAAAATTTCAGAAATCCATACAGTAGGGAGCGAAACACCGTCAATATTAAATATGCTAATAATAAAACCCAAATAAATAACTACTGTAATCAATTCTATAAATAAGGAAGCCCTGGTGCTTCCGGTACTGATCACACCATGATACAAAACAGTTGAAACCGAATACACGAAAAGGGCTCCAAGACACACATACAAAACTGGAACGCCCGCGGCAATGACTGTTGGGTTATTGGTATAAAAAGCAAGGCATATTTCAGGAAAAAAACCGCACAATAGTGCCAGAAGCAAGGCAAATAGAAGGCTCATGTAAATAATTTTCTTTAAAGCACTCGTTACTTCTGCCTGACGATTTTGGCCCATTAAATTACTGATTACAGTATTGGCCGTAGTGCTCAAGCCCCAGGCAGGGATTCCTATAACCATGTAAATACTTTTCACAACAGAAGAAACCGCCATTTCATGTGCGCCCATTTTTTCAACAAATGTGAAAAATATCATCCAGGACGACAGACTAATAATGGTTTGCAAAACTATAGGGAAAGCCAACTGTGTAATATTTTTAATCAACTGAACCGAAACCCTGCGCATTTTAAACAAGTGATATTTCTTGCTCAGCTTTGCCATTACCGTATGCACTGCAAACATTAGCAAAGCCACAGCTTCAGCAATATTAGAAGCCCAGGCAGCTCCTGATATCCCCATTTCCGGAAAACCGAATTTCCCGAAAATAAGCAGATAATTCAGCGTAATATTCAGCGCAGACATTACCAGGATATTAAAAAGCAGAAAAGGAGTGCGCCCAATACCCATATAAAAGGCCAAAAACACAGAACCGGTAAAACTAAAAAGCAAACCAAAAGAGCGGGCTTCCAGATAGGTAGTACCTGCTTTTTGAATGTGTATGTCCTGTACCAGTAATTCCATAGCGTAAGTAGAGCCAAAACGCATTATTAAAAATAGCGCAACTGCAATAATCAATACAGCGAACATGGAGTGATCAAAAATAAAACCTGCCGATTTAAATTTTTTCTCTCCTACCCTGCGCGCCACCATAATTTGCGTGCCTTTGGTGTAGGAAAACCCAATCATAAACAAAATGAGGTAATACACACTTACCATACCAATGGCCGCCAATTCCACTTCCCCAACACGCCCCATAAAAGCAGTATCACTAACAGAAATAAAAGTTTGTGCTATACTGGCTAAAATTATTGGATAGGCCAGTTTCCAGATGTCTCTGTATGTTGCTTCCACAGTTTAATTAACTCTTTCCTTCAATAGTGGTTCAGTCCCCGTATTTATCATTCACAGCCCTGTCAATCACAGCCATTGTTGAGCTTGCTTTTGCAATCAATTTACTTTCACTGTCATTCACTGCATACAATTCAGATTCGCAGTTGATAAACTGTTTCCCTGCTTTGAGCACCCATCCTTTGGCTTTTATTTCCTGACCGATTCCTGGCCTTAAATAACTCACTTTAATTTCTATAGTAAACACCTGAACGCCTTCTTCCACAAGACTATATGCTGCAAATCCACAGGCCATATCACTGAGTGAGGAAATTATTCCTCCGTGTACAAAACCATTTTGCTGTTCGTGCATTTCTTTCACTGGCATAGTTCCATTAACTTCACCTTCCTGTATTTCGTCAATCTGAAACCCGATAAGCTGCATAAATTTATTGCGCTCAATTTTAAGACGTACATATGCCTCGTAATTAGGGTTTTTGGATTTCAACATGTCGCAAAAGTATCCATATTTAAGATTAAAACAGCACATTTCTTGTACAAAGCTATTTCTCAAAAGCAATAAAAAACATTATTATTGTACACTTAAAATTAGAGCTTGTGCAGTTCGCGAAATTTGAAATAATAAAAAGTTATTCATGAAATCACCTAAATTATTTGTCAATATCTTTTTGACGCTTGCGGCCATTGGTATGGCGTATTACCTGTATTATATCATTCAGCAACCCATTATTTTTGAGAGAAGTAAAAAAGTGCGTGAAGAAGCACTTATTCAGCGACTAAAAGACGCCCGTGAAGCTCAAATAGCATATAAAGACCTTACAGGTGGATTTGCGCACAAATGGGAGAATCTGATCGACAGCATTAAATATGCAGATTACCCACAAATAAAGATTATTGGTAATCCTGATGACACGACACAAGCTGTTATTTACGATACGACCTATATTCCGCTGAAAAGCAGGGTTTTTGAAGACAACTATGTTGTTGATTCTTTAAAATACATACCATATACCGGGGGAAAAGAAATTATGTCAATCAATGCCGGTGAGATTACAGTGAACAAAGTAAATGTTCAGGTTTTTGAGATCAGAGCTCCTGAACGCAAATTGCTAAATGGCTTGAATAAAGACTACATTGATCCAGATTTTGAATACCGCGTTGGTTCTATGAGTCAGGCTACTTATTCCGGCAACTGGGAATAAGCCTTTGTTTTAGCATAAGCAGTCAAACTATTTGTATGTCTTTATACATACACAACAATTCCAATCACTTGTATTGACAAATTGGGGTTTAATACTGCTAAACACGCAACTATGGCGCAAGTCAATCCATCAAAATATTATCTTGAAGTGCTGCTCAACAATGAGTTGCACTTATACGCACCACTTGATTCCGGGGTGCAAAACTGGGAAATAAACCAAAAGGAAAGAGACAAACAGCTCAATAAAATTGCTGAGCTGGTAAATAAAAAAACCGTTGAGCTGCATATTCTTTTCCAACCGCTTTGTTTTTCCCTTGTGCCGGAAATACTTTTTGAAGCTAGTGAGGCTCCCCTATATTTAGATTTGCATCACAGTGATATCAGCAATTCATTTATCACATTTGAATCCTTGAATTTTGCAGCTATAGAATTGGTTTATGCCATTCCCAAAAAAACAGCACAAGTCTTTAGGCAAAAATTCGAAAATGCATTCTGGCATTGCAGGCCCAAAGCCCTTTTGCAATACATTGCCGAAAAAAGCTTTGAAAACGAGGACATTAGTATGTGGGTTGCCGGAGATTCCAATGAGCTTATGATTGCCCTCTATAAAAAAGGCCGGCTCTTGTTTTACAATACCTTTCAAACCGATTCAGAAACAGATCAATTGTATTACTGCCTTGCCCTTGCCGAACAACAGGGCATTGATAAACAAAGCTGCCACCTGCATCTTCTGGGAGAAAACACTTCTAACGAGCTGAAAACAGCGCTTAAAAAACAATTTGCACACACACGGGAACAGGTCAGCATCAGCAGGGATAAAATTAATTCATCGTTCATCTATTTAGAAGCCATGCATTTATGCGCATCATAGCAGGAAGTTTAAAAGGACGGAAATTCACTCCTCCAAAAGGATTGCCCACACGCCCAACTACCGACTTTGCCAAAGAAGGCCTTTTCAATATCCTGGAAAGCAATTGGGATTTGTCAGAAGTGAAATACCTTGACCTATTTGGCGGCTCGGGCAACTTAAGTTATGAAATGTATTCCAGGGCTTGTCGAAACATTACCATTGTAGATAATTTTGACGGATGTATTCGCTTTATTGAAAATACTGCTGAAAAATTCGGAATTGATTGTATCAAACCTGTAAAAGCAGATGTTTTTAGATTTATAAATTCCTGTAAAGAACAGTTCGACCTAATTTTCGCGGGACCTCCCTACCCTTTAAGTAATTTAGCGGAAATACCGGATAAAATATTGAGCAACAACTTATTAAAAAAAGAAGGGTGGTTTATTCTGGAACACAGTCCGGAACATAATTTTGAAAATCACCCCAATTTTTTTCACCACAGAAACTACAGTAAAACCAATTTTAGTATATTCAGGATGGAACAAAAAGAAGCCACATGAGCAAAAAAATAGCAGTTTTTCCCGGATCTTTTGATCCCATTACCAAAGGACATGTTAACATTGTAAAACGCGCTTTGCCGCTTTTTGACAAAGTGATAATAGGTATTGGCAACAATACTTCCAAAAAATACTCTTTCAGCTTTGAACAGCGCCTGGAGTGGATCAATAAAATTTTTAAAGATGAGCCCAATGTTGAGGCCAAAACCTTCCAGGGTTTAACGGCCTATTATGCCAAAAAAGTCAATGCCAAATACCTGATTCGCGGCATTCGCACAGCTGCCGATTTTGATTATGAAAAAACCATTGCTCAGCTCAACAAGTCGCTGGATACCGATCTGGAAACCATTTGTATTATCAGCGATCCTGAACTGTCGCATATCAGTTCTACCATAGTGCGTGAAATTATTCTCAATGGCGGAGATCCTTCTAAATTCCTGCCCGAAGAAGTGGATGTTTCCGAAATAAAATCAGGTAAATAAAGCTGATTTATGAACCCGATTTCTTTCTGAGCAATAAATAATTTCCGAATTCAGGTTAATAGCTCCAGTACTTTCGGAGCGTGTTTGCACTGAAATGTTTTGCCTTTATATTGCTCCACCCAGCGAATGCCCATAATAGCATTGCTGAGGAAAATTTCATTGGCATCTAATAGTTTATCTTCCTCCAAAGGGCCTGATGCAGCAGTGAGCCCGAGCTCAAATGCCAATTGCAACAGTTTTGCCCGCATGGTTCCGGCCACCGGGCCTTCTGACAAAGCCGGGGTAAACAAATAACCAGATTTAATGGCGAAAATATTGGAAGCCGTTGCCTCTATAATATTCCCCTTGGTATTGCAAATCAAGGCATCATCCCATTGCTGCTCTTGGGCAAATTTTGCGGCCTGCACATAGAGCTGAGCCGAAGTACTTTTAATATTCGCAAGCTTGCCGGTAGCTTTTTGCTGCAAATCATATTTCCCGATATGCAGCCCCTTTTCATTAAGTGTAAATGCACTATTGTCCATTGCTTCAAAACTAAGCAGCCAATCCCATACAGCTTCTGAGTCGGGTTTATAGCGTCCTCCCCCTGTTCTGAAAAAAGTAATTCTCAAACGAAAATCTTTTTCGGGAAATGCATTGGATAACAATCTTTTTATTTCTTCCAGCAGCGAATGGGCTGCTAGCTCTTCTCCCAGCAAAACACTACTGCGCTCAATTCGGGATATATGGGCATGTTCATTGAAAATAGTGCCGTTCACATATTTCATGGTTTCAAAAAAACCATCCCCGTATAGAAAAGCGCGATTGGCAGGGATTAGAGGCAGTGCCTTCTCCTGCTCGTAAATTTTCCCTTTGTAATAATACTGTTTCATTCCAGGTAAAGATCGTATTTCAAAGCAAAGCGTTTTTGTGCCACTTTAAATTCGTGACTGGCGAATTTTTCGGCTACTTGTATATTTTTCAGATAACCACTGAGTTGCTTAAGGTTTTTCTCCCTTAAATTTTTGTGAAAGCTGATTTTCAAAATCTCAGGATATTCGTGCATAAAAACCTGTTTGTAAAAATTCCACCAATCCAGTGCAGCCTGCTGGTATTCATATTCAAGGTTATAAGGCTCGTAGGCTTTAATGCTAATTTTAGCATCCACAATCAATGCCCTGATAGAATCTAAAACCTGGTAGGCGCGCACTTCATTTCCTTTTTCCACCTCATCACCCAGCATTAGAATAGCCTCTTCCAAATGATCCTGCCAGCAAATCAAAAAATCATTGTATTCCACCGCCCCTGATTCATCTGCTTTTGCAAAAAAACAATGCATCAGAAAAAGGGCAATTAAAAGCCCCTTACTCCCCAAGATCAATCGATTTTCATTTCAGGAACATCTCCTTCAATACGCAATTTGCCTTCAGTGGCATTTTTAATTTCTTCCACAGAAACTCCCGGAGCCCTTTCTTTCAGCAAAAAACCATCATCAGTAACATCCAGCACCGCCAAATTGGTAACAATGCGCGTAACACAAGCCACCCCGGTCAAAGGCAGAGTACAGCGCCTCAGTAGTTTAGATTCTCCTTTTTTGTTGGTATGCATCATAGCTACAATAATGTTTTTGGCGGAAGCTACCAGATCCATTGCGCCACCCATGCCCTTTACCATTTTGCCCGGAATTTTCCAATTGGCAATATCCCCGTTTTCGGCTACTTCCATTGCTCCCAATACCGTTAAATCCACATGCTGCCCGCGAATCATTCCAAAAGAAGTAGCGGAATCAAAAAAAGCTGCTCCGGGGCGGGTGGTAATGGTTTGTTTCCCTGCATTGATCAGGTCGGCATCTACTTCTGCTTCTGTGGGGAATGGCCCCATTCCCAGCAAACCATTTTCGGATTGAAATTCCACGTCAAGTTCATCGGGAATATAATTGGCCACCAATGTAGGAATACCGATTCCCAGGTTTACATAAAATCCGTCTTTCAATTCTTTGGCTATTCTTTGTGCTATTTGGTTTTTATCTAACATGATTTACTTGATTTGAAAATTTGATAATTGCTTAATTTGGTGATTTTCAAACCACCTAATTAACTCCTGACAGTTCTTTGTTCAATGCGTTTTTCATAGTTTTTTCCCTGGAAAATACGCTGTACGAATATGCCCGGGGTATGAATTTCATTGGGGTTTAATTCACCGGCAGGAACAAGTTCTTCTACTTCAGCAACCGTTATTTTTCCAGCCATGGCCATCAATGGATTAAAATTGCGCGCAGTGGCTTTGAAAATCAGGTTCCCTGCAGTATCGCCCTTCCAGGCTTTTACCATAGCAAAATCAGCATCAAAAGCCCTTTCCATGACATACATTTTTTCGCCAAACCTACGGATTTCCTTTCCCTCTGCTATTTCTGTGCCATAGCCTGCCGGGGTATAAAATGCGGGAATCCCAGCTCCGGCAGCTCTGCATCTTTCTGCCAGCGTACCCTGTGGTATCAATTCCACATCGAGCTCACCGCTGAGCATTTGCCGTTCGAATTCTGCATTTTCCCCCACATAGGAAGAAATCATTTTTTTGATCTGACGCTTGTGCAAAAGCAGCCCCAAACCAAAATCATCTACGCCTGCATTGTTTGAAATACAGGTTAGGTCTTTGACTTCCAACCGCACCATTTCAGAAATGCAATTTTCTGGTATGCCGCAAAGTCCAAAACCACCCAGCATTAAAGTCATGCCGCTTTCTAAGCCCTGCAACCCTTCGGCTGCATCTTTCACCACTTTGTTGATTGCCATAATTATTCTTTTACTCTAATTTATTGAAAATTAATTTTTTGCCTTTTCCACTGTTTCATCAGATTCTTGCTTGAAATTGGCTTCTAGTACACTGAATGAATCTATGATCTTTTCGTACAACAAATCCATTTCCTCGGGATTTTTTTCATAGGCTTCGAATGTATTCAAAAAATCACTTTTGCTGATATTGTATTTGCTGAAAATTGAATCGTATGCTGCGCTCTTGGCTGTAATAAATGAATCATTCAGCGTTTTAAATTCCTCTGCGCGGGCTTCCAGTAAATGAATTTCCATTAAAATAGGAATCATTTTCTCTTTCGGTACGGAAGACTTTAATTTTGTCTTTTCAGGAGCGCCACAGCACAGCAGCAAAAATGAACAAATTGAAAAGACAAACATTATCCGCATTGTAGAATATTGATACTATGAATTTAAGCAAATACAAAGAAATCGAATCAAAGTTAAAAGAAAAAGGAGTGAAATTGGTGGCAGTTTCCAAAACCAAACCTGCGGAAGATATCCATGTGCTCTACAAGGAAGGACAGCGGGTTTTTGGAGAAAACAAAGTGCAGGAACTCTGCGATAAAGTCGAGCAACTGCCCGATGACATTCAATGGCATATGATTGGCCACCTTCAGCGCAACAAGGTAAAGTATATCGCGCCATTTGTTGCGCTAATCCATGGAGTAGATAGTTTGAAATTGCTTAAAGAGATCAATAAGCAGGGAAGAAAAAATGAACGAAAAATACCGGTATTGCTGCAAATGCATATTGCTGAAGAGGAAAGTAAATTTGGGCTGGACAAGACCGAGCTCAATGATATTATTGCATTACACCCACTTGAAAATTTCCCTAATATAGAAATATGTGGCTTAATGGGAATGGCCACTTTCACTGATGACAAGGAAAAAATCCGCAGGGAATTTCAGTTGCTAAAACAATATTTCGACAATTTGAAAACTGGCTATTTTGCCCAAAGCAATGCTTTTAATGAATTGTCAATGGGCATGTCGGGCGATTATGAAATAGCCCTGGAAGAAGGAAGCACTATGCTGCGCATCGGCAGCCTGATTTTTGGGGAAAGGGATTATCAGAAGGTTTAAATTATTGGGATTAAGTCTTTCATAGCCACAAAGCCACTAAGTCTCAAAGAAATTTTAGAAATAAAGACTTTCAAGTTTTATGTACTTATTAAAACTTGGGTAAGTAGAACGAGCTGAAAGCTTGTGCTATCGGGGGACACTGGCGTTTATTTTTTCAAGTCATTGTACAATTGTTTCATGTGAGTGACAACTGTCGGGATGTTGATTGGTATTGTGAATGTACGTCCATGAGCAATATTGTTTCGTTGATCATAATATAGAGCAATTAGGTTGTAATCGGTTCTTCCCATTTCGGTCAGCAATGCAACTCTGTCCATGAAATAGATACTGTTCGGATTTTGGGTCATTCGCTTATGCAAAATGTCCCAAGTACGTTTATATGACCAATTTGTAAGGTTGTTGTGTTGGTTTTCAATAAGTTCATTTGAAAGTTCATTTATCCTGTCTTCAATTCGGCTGAACATAAACAAAAAATATGCCTGGTCATTTAACTCTCTCCTTCTCTGATATTCTTGTTCCTTCCTATTAAATCCTCTGGCTCTTGATTGATGCTCGATTGTTGCATATCTATTGTCCGTTTCGGAATATATTCTCCACAACTCGTCAAAAATGTTCATGGCGACTTATTTAGAGAATATTCAGTAATTCCGTCTTATTGAATGGCTTACCGTTTTTACGATCTTGAGTGGTGTAGATATGCCATTTGGGTTTCTCAAACTGTTCGGAATAGTCAATAAGAATATAGTTGCCTTTACGGGAAATTATATCAATGCGCCCATTTGCTCCTATTACCCAAAGTCCTTTCGGTTTGAATGTCAGAAGTAGTTGCTTGTCTTTGAAAAGGTCAGCCGTGTCAATGTTCTGAGGTTGAACAACAAATTGCTCCATGGGTTCTTCAAACATTCTCATAGGTTGTCCTGTAACCAGCGTATATTCTGGTTTGTCAGTCAACCAGTTCTGAATGTCTTTGTACAGTTTGGAAACTCTTCTTTTCCAGTCTCTAACTCGTCTTTGTACGTGTGCTTTATTTACTGGTTTTCTTTCTTCTAATTCCATGTCAATGTTATTTGTGCAAAATTACGTTTTTTCAATTGTCCCCAACTGTTCTCGGCTATGACAAGTGTGAAATTTCAAGCCACTTGCTTGTCCGGTTTCAGTTGGTTTATTTTGTGTAATTACTTTCACTTCAGCACTTTAGTCCGCATTTGCTATGCTGCGTATGCGCCTTGAATGGTAAATATAGTTCATTAAAGTGAACATCACAACGGATGGTTCGCCCGAAAGAATTGTTTCAAGTGGGCTCACACACCGCACTCGTAATAGCCAAGCGAAGCCAACTTAGATTAATACACAGTTTTTCTTGGAAATAAAGCCACTAAGCCTCAAAGAAATTTTAGAAATAAAGACTTTTCAAGTTTTATGTACTTATTAAAACTTGGGTAAGTAGAACGGGCTAAAAGCTTTTGCTATTGGAGATACAAAATGCACAACGTATTTATCAATTATTTTCAAAAATGCTCAATAAGATGTGCAATATGCTATTTTTTGTTTGGCGTTACTGTTTTGGAATTTGGCGAAGAAGCGGATTTCGAAGCACTCAGAACCTAAGCCCAATCAAGGTCGTCATCCTATGTTTACAATCTCATTATTTTTATAGGGAATAAAAAGGGAGAAAGAGTAAGGCTATTGATCGTCATTGGTCTTAAAGACAGT